>NZ_JBQKUM010000016.1:0-71192 GCF_054968605.1 Pseudoalteromonas sp. G5_S1_14_S5
CGATCGTGTTCCTTCCTAGTTATGATTCGCCACGACCATTATTGGTCGAGACGCGCCAGAAATTGCTATTTTATGCGCCAACTCTCGTTAGCGCAATATTTGGACGCATTAGATCTTTCAAAAAAATGAAAAAAATGCAGCCCTATTGTTTAACCACGCTCTGCAATGATTGCTTTTGCAACATTGTTAGGCACTTCAGCGTACTCACTAAACTCCATAGAGTAAGAAGCACGACCTTGTGTCGCAGAACGCAAATCAGTTGAGTAACCGAACATGACAGACAACGGAACTTGTGCACGAATTATCTTCAGGCCAGCTGTACCCTCGTCCATACCTTCGATGATGCCGCGACGACGGTTAATATCGCCAACAACGTCACCCATCCAGTCTTCTGGAGTAGTTACTTCAACTTTCATCATAGGCTCAAGCAGAACTGGTTGCGCTTCAAGTGCACCTGTTCTGAAAGCCATAGAGGCAGCGATTGTAAACGCCATCTCACTTGAATCTGTTTCATGATAAGAACCATCGTATAGTGTAGCTTTGATATCCAGAACTGGATAGCCAGCAAGCACACCATTGTTCATCTGCTCTTCAACACCTTTAGCTACTGAAGCGATAAACTCTTTAGGTACCGTACCATCGGCAATTTCATCCACGAAGACAAAGCCTTCGCCAACTTCTGATGGTTCCAGTTTCAGCCAAACATGACCGTATTGACCTTTACCACCGTGTTCACGGATAAATTTACCTTCCGCTTTCGCTGTACCACGAATTGTTTCACGGTAAGCCACTTGCGGGTTACCAACGTTACAGTTCACGCTAAATTCACGCTTCATACGATCAACGATGATATCTAAGTGTAGTTCACCCATACCAGAAATCAGTGTCTGGCCTGTTTCGTCATCCATATCGACGCGGAACGATGGGTCTTCTGCTGCCAGCTTAGCTAGAGCGATAGTCATTTTGTCTTGATCGGCTTGTGAGCTTGGCTCTACAACGATCTGAATAACTGGGTCTGGGAATTCCATGCGCTCTAGAACGATCTTATGGTTCTGGTCACACAGAGTTTCACCAGTGGTCACATCTTTTAGACCGATAATAGCGGCGATGTCACCAGCTCGTACTTCTTTTACTTCTTCACGCTTGTTTGAGTGCATTTGTACAATGCGACCTAAACGTTCACGTTGTTTCTTCACAGAGTTGTAAGCCGTTTTACCGCTTTCAACAACACCAGAGTAAACACGAATGAAAGTTAGAGTACCAACGAATGGGTCTGTTGCGATCTTGAATGCTAGCGCTGAGAACGGTTCTTTGTCGTCCGCGTGACGCTCTGCTTCATTCTCGTCTTCATCGATGCCCTTAATTGCAGGTACATCAACTGGAGAAGGAAGGAAATCAACCACTGCATCTAGAACAGCTTGTACACCTTTGTTTTTAAATGCGCTACCACATGTTGCTAGTACGATTTCATTGTTAAGGGTACGAGCACGAAGACCTTGTTTGATTTCAGCTTCTGTCAGTTCACCTTCTTCAAGGTACTTATCCATTAGTTCTTCAGAGGCTTCTGCCGCTGCTTCAACAAGTTCTGTACGGTATTCTTCAGCCATTTCTTGCATGTCTGCTGGAATGTCTTCGTACGTAAAAGTCATGCCCTGATCAGCTTCGTTCCAATTGATTGCCTTCATCTTGATAAGATCGACAACACCTTGGAAGTTTTCTTCAGCGCCAATGTTCAGTTGAATCGGAACAGGAGTTGCACCTAAGCGGTCCTTGATCTGCTCGATAACGCGTAAGAAGTCTGCACCAGTACGGTCCATTTTGTTAACGAAAACCATACGAGGAACTTGGTATTTATCAGCTTGACGCCAAACTGTCTCTGATTGAGGCTCAACACCAGATGAACCACAGAACACGACAACGGCACCATCAAGTACACGCAGAGAACGTTCTACTTCGATGGTGAAGTCAACGTGTCCAGGAGTGTCAATGATGTTGATACGGTGATCTGGGAATTGCGCTTCCATACCACGCCAGAACGTAGTGGTTGCTGCTGAAGTGATCGTAATACCGCGCTCTTGCTCTTGCTCCATCCAGTCCATGGTTGCTGCACCATCGTGAACTTCGCCGATTTTGTGAGAAAGACCGGTATAGAACAGAATACGTTCACTTGTGGTTGTTTTACCTGCATCTACGTGAGCAACGATACCAATGTTACGGTACTGCTCAATAGGAGTTTTACGAGCCACGGTTGAATCCTCTTATTAGAGACTTAGGGACTATTGCTATACCTAGGATAAAAATTGCCTGCCCTAGAAATAGCAATAGTTCCTAGCATAAGCATAGGAACTAAAGAAGTGCTGCAAGGAACCTTGCAGCACTAAAAAGGTATTACCAACGGTAATGTGCGAACGCTTTGTTTGCGTCAGCCATGCGGTGAACGTCTTCACGTTTCTTAACCGCAGTACCTTTGTTCTCAGACGCGTCTAGCATTTCAGCAGCTAGGCGTTGAGCCATAGATTTTTCACCACGCTTACGCGCAGCTTCAACTACCCAACGCATAGCAAGTGCGTTACGGCGAACCGGACGAACTTCTACAGGTACTTGGTAAGTTGAACCACCTACACGGCGAGATTTAACTTCTACCGCTGGGCGAACATTTTCAAGAGCTTCTTCAAATACAGCTAAGTGGTCTTTACCAGACTTCTCAGCCATTGCATCTAGTGCAGTGTAAACAATTTTTTCTGCAGTAGATTTCTTTCCGTCAACCATTAGGATGTTAACGAATTTTGCCAGCAGTTCAGATTTGAACTTTGGATCTGGAAGGATCTTACGCTGACCTATTACGCGACGACGTGGCATGGATATTCTCCGTTGTCTTCTTCAGGTTTTTTCCAAAACTTTTCAGAATAATAAATAAAATAGTGTTTGGCCTTACTTAACGATTTCTTTTAAAAAAGAGAATCAATTAAGACTTAGGACGTTTCACACCGTACTTAGAACGACCTTGTTTACGGTCATTAACGCCAGCACAGTCAAGTGCGCCGCGAACAGTGTGGTAACGTACACCCGGAAGGTCTTTTACACGACCGCCACGGATTAGTACAACACTGTGCTCTTGTAGGTTGTGGCCTTCACCGCCGATGTACGAAGTTACTTCGAAACCGTTGGTTAGACGTACACGACATACTTTACGTAGTGCCGAGTTAGGTTTTTTAGGTGTAGTAGTGTAAACACGAGTACATACACCACGTTTTTGTGGGCACGCTTCTAGTGCAGGCACGTTGCTTTTAACAACTTGCTTTACACGAGGTTTGCGAACCAACTGGTTAATAGTTGCCATTAACTAGCTCCTGAAATTTACTTGAAAGTAAGCTTTGTGAAAAATCTATCCCTAACTACATGTTGCAATTAGGGACGCAAAATTCTATTCAGCAGTGGGATGTGTGTCAAGAAATATACAGATCTTTTTTAGCCGTCTAGAGCTCAGGATGGTCTGCTTTTAACTAAACTGATAGAACATAGCTACCAAGTGACTGATTTATCGTTTAAAACCGTCAATTCAACAAAGCCATCAAAGCCTATTTGTGGGATGGCTTCAGAGGCCAACTGTTGTAGGCCGCGACTCTCTAGATCGGGTTTTAATACCGAAATGTGCTCGACTGCACTGATTTGAGTGAATAACTCATGATTTGGAAGGCAAACATACACTGCATCTTCAACTAACAAGAACCTATCTTGTGGTTGAGAGTAGACGAGTGCAAGCTTGAGTTTATCCGCTGTTTTAACAATATGAACCATCGCAATTCCTAGAAAGTCAGTATCTGTTGGCACTGAGCTAACGTCTGCGCTAACTCATCAGCTTCAGCAACGGTGACATCAATCAACAAGTCGTCAGCTGAAAGACCAAACTGACTCAGGCTTCGCTGACAAACGTACACCTGTTCGATGTCGTAGAGGTCCATCAACTTAAACGTCGAAATGTAGTCACGGGACAGTGTCTGTTCAGGCTGTTGTGCTTTGAGAAGTTGTGTCACACCATTACCAACAAAAAACACCGCGATATCATCACTATATGCGGACGCAGCTAATAACGCGTCTAACCCTTCCCTACCCGCAGCGGTAGTATGAGGAAGACTATTAAATACAAAGGCTAATTTTCTCAAAACTGTACCACTCTGTCTTGCGTGAGTAGCGCTTCCGATAAGCTGCCTAAACCAGCCTGTGTAAACCCAGAAGCTAAGTTAGAGCCACTAAGTTGATGCTGCTCTGCTTCTTCAGAACTGATAATGCCACGTCTTAGTGCCGCCGCAACACAGGTCTCAAGACTCACATTGTGTTCATTTGCCAATTTCTGCCAAGCCGCAGCCAAATCAAATTCATCATTAGCTGGCACGGTAAGGTCAGAGCCGTTACTTACGCCGTCTTGATAAAAGAATACACTGTGGAGTTTGTGGCCCTGTTGAAGCAGAGCCACGGCAAACTGGTAAGCACTTCTTGCTGACTGTGAACCATAGAGAGGTCCATTAACTAGGAGTGTATAGCTTAACAACCCTCTTCATCCTCTGTTTTACGCTGACGGATATATAGGTACACAGTGTGCTTAGAAATATTCAATCGCTCAGCAACACGGTTAATCGCATCTTTGATATCAAAAATACCTTTGTCATACAGCTCCATCACGATTTGACGGTTCTTGGTATTGTTCGATACTGACTTGTCGGCATTGATCTCTTCAATGGTGCGCTCAACCGTTTGGTCGACAAGTTCTTCAACGTCGCTTGCAAAGTTAACCGATGATGCAGCTTCGTCTGCGTCTTGTGTCGGCATGAAAGATTGCAGCACTTGTGAGAAAGGCGCATCTAAGTTCACGTTAATACACAGCAGGCCAATCACTCGGTCTTCACCATTGCGGATAGCCACAGTGATAGACTTCATCAACACGCCGCCTTTAGCACGAGTGAAGTATGAGCGTGAGAAGTTACGTTTAGAACCTTCGATATCTTTTAGCATCTTCAATGCAAGGTCAGTAATTGGCGAGCCAACCTGACGCCCAGTATTCTCACCGTTAGCAATTTTAATTGCAGAGGTGTTGAGGTCTTCTAAAGAGTGCAGAACGATCTCACAAAATGGGCCAATTAGGCTCGCAATGCCGTCTACCACCGCTTCATAAGATCTTAGAATGATTTTATCGTGTTCACTGAATGGCATGACATTGACTGATTCCATTTCAAGTAACACATCTGCATTGACTGTTTCTGTAGTAGTCACTTATTCCTTACCTTCGTGTGAAAAATCAACAAATTCACGTAAGTTTATCAGAAAATTTTAATTGCACACCTAGCTAACATTGTAACTAGTGATTTAGAACAAGTTTAAAAATCAGATACTCATATTCGAATAATAAAAAAGCCTAACGTGAAGTTAGGCTTTTTAGCCAATCAGCGCTTTTTATAGCGGGATTTCTTTCAGCTATTACTGAGCAGCTGTTACTTCAGCGTTATCAATGCTTAGTAGTTCAACTTCGAACACTAGCGTTGAGTTAGCTGGGATAGTCGGTGTGTCTTGCTCACCGTATGCTAGCTCTGGCGGGATTACGAATTTGTACTTAGAACCGACTTGCATTAGTTGTACGCCTTCAGTCCAGCCTGGGATTACGCGGTTTAGAGGGAATGTTGCTGGTTCGCCACGGTCGTAAGAGCTGTCGAATTGAGTACCGTCAGTCAGTGTACCTTTGTAGTGTACTTGAACGGTATCTGTGTCTTTTGGAGAAGCGCCTTCACCTTGTGTCATTACTTGGTAAAGTAGGCCAGATTCAGTTTGCTTAACGCCTTCAGCTTTAGCGAACTCAGCACGGAAGTCGTCACCAGCTTTCTTAGTTGCCGCTGATTTCTCTGCCGCTTGTGCTTGCATAGTTTCAGCAACACGCTTGTCTAAAGCTTCAAGCGCCGCACGAGTTTCTTCTTCGTTAAGTGCAGTTTTTTCTGCGAATACGTCTTCAATACCTTGAAGAACCATGTCTTTATCTAAGTTAATACCTAGCTCGCTTGGCTTATCAATGCTTGTGCTCAGGTAGTTAGCAAAAGATACGCCGATTGCGTATGCCGCTTTGTCATCTTCGGTTTTAAAGTTTACTGCTTCTACTTTAACTTCTTCTACTTGAGGTGCTTCTGCCTTTGGTTCTTCTTTCTGACACCCAACTGCTAGCATAACCGTTGCGGCAAGCAGTGATACTTTTAAAACTGATTTCATTGAATTCTCCAATTAATGGCCAAACCATTGGTTATTGTGCACAAATCTAATGATTAGATTGGTGTGAATACGTTAGTTATAACAATATACTAGTCATATGTCTTTCGACACAAACCGGATTATTAGATGTGATGCAAATATTTTTCCATTCCTTGCTATGTGCAATTGTCATCACCTTGTTAAATGGATGCTTTTTCTTTCAAGACGATGAGCAGCGTTGGGAAATAGAGCCCAACGGCGCCACCAGCTTTGCTTTTAGCAGAGATGGACGCTTCGCCCTGCTCTACTCTCAGCAGAAACATTTGTTGCTTTGGGACCTTGCCGAAAACAAAGAGTTAGCCCAGCTCGGCCCTCAAGATCAGTCCGAAAACCAAGTATCGCGCATGCGAATTTCTGACAATGGCCGCTTTGCCATTACTGCCAGCCAAATAAACTTTGCCGTTTGGGACCTATCTTGGACCCAAGCTGAAGGACTATGGTCTATCTCTGACGGCTTGATTCGCGATGTTGACATCTCTAGCAATGGTGAGAAAGTACTGCTCGGTTTATCGAATGGTAAATCCATCTATGTGAACTTAGTCACCGGACGCCGTCTGGAGTTCCTTGCTCATAGAGAAAAAGTTAATTCCGTCGCCCTCTCTTCGAACGGTCGCTATGCGCTTTCCGGTGGTAACGACTACAAAGCCTACCTGTGGGACACCGAAACCGGCTTGGTATTACGCACCTTTGAACACGAACAAAGAGTCGTACGCGTGGCCTTACAACGGGATGGCGAATTAGCCTTTACCTCTGATGGTGGCAATCAAGCGATGATTTGGGATCTTGAAACGGGAGAACCTCAAGCTCAGCTACAGAGTTGGTCGAGACAACTGATATTCTCCAGTGCCCGTTTTTCCGATGATGGTAGTCTGTTAGTGACAGGCACTCCAGCCAGCCAGGTGAGTGTCTGGGATACTCAGGATGGCAAACGACTTTCACAACACGATGCAGAGCCACTAAAAGATACTCGCCCTCCTCGTGCGGTAGTGTATGATGCAGCCTTTGATGATAAGAACCGTGTAATATCGGGCACCTCTGCGGGCATCGCCCAAGCTTGGAATGTGGATTAAGAACGATGACAGAAAAGCGAGTTGAACAGTTAGAAAGCCGCGTTAATGACTTAGAATGTCAGCTAGCTTTCCAAGAGCAAACCATTGAAGAACTCAATGAAGCACTTAGCCAACAACAGATGTTGATCACTAAGATGCAAGACCAAATGAAATATGTAGTGGGTAAAGTAAAGAACATTGATGGTTCGAACTTAGCTGACGCATCTGAAGAGACGCCACCGCCACATTACTAATGTGCGTTGCCAATGAGCTGCGGCTTGTTGGTCTGGTTGAAAAACAAAGGGCGACAGAGAATATCTGTCGCCTTTTGTGTATTTGATTGGGAATTTGAGTTACACCAAAGCTTGGTTAGTTATCGGCATAGATCTTAACTTCCACTCGCCCTTCAGTATCAACGCTAGCACGGTACATGCCGGAACTGTTCATGCCGAAGTGAATATCACCCTGATCATCGATCGCAATTAAACCACCTTCGCCGCCCATGGTTTTCAATTCACCTTGGATGATGTGTTCACATGCAGTATGAACATCTTCATTAAGATAACGCATGCGCGCAGCAACATCACTGGCGACCATTTTTCTTAAGAAGAACTCCCCCATGCCTGTGGTCGAAACCGCAACATTACCATTTTCAGCAATAGTGCCCGCGCCAATGATTGGCGAATCGCCCACACGACCATACTTCTTGTTTGTCACACCACCAGTACTAGTCGCTGCCGCCAAGTTGCCCGCTTGGTCTAATGCCACAGCGCCAACTGTGCCGTATTTTTTGTCGTCTGGGTACTTCTCCGCTTGCTGTTCATCGTATTTCGCTTCAGACAAAGCAAATATACCCTTTTCTTTCATCGATTGAAGCTGATCGTAACGGCGCTCAGTGAAGAAGTAGTCTTGCTCGGTAAAGATATGGTCGTGTTCAAAGGCAAACTTTTCGGCCCCTTCTCCAATCAACAATACATGGTCGCTTTTCAGCATCACATCGCGAGCTAATTCGATCGGGTTTTTAATATGGCGAACACCAGCAATAGCACCCGCATCCATTTCACGACCGTGCATCACCGAAGCATCCATCTCCACAAACTCATCATGCGTAAGAACGGAACCCTTACCTGCATTGAAATGTGGGCTGTCTTCCATCACCTTTACCGATGCCACTACCGCATCCAAAGCATCACCGCCCGACTGCAGCACTTGGTAACCAGCCAATACTGACTTCTCTAAAGCCTCAGTAATGCCCGCTTTTAGCTCATTACTCATTTGCGCTCGCAAGATAGTGCCAGCACCACCATGAATGGCAATTGAAAAAGGTTGCGACATGTAAACTCTCCACTGACGTATTCTTGTTATCTGTCGCTATCAATATCATATCCAAAGCTCGATGTCTGATATCAACAACAAATGTTTCGCTAGCGGTCATGCTCACGCCAGAAAGCCCCCCCCAAGACGAAAAAAGCCTCCACAAGGGAGGCTTTCATATTCTAAAACTAATCCGTTAGATCGGTATTAGTGAGAACCACAGCTACCGCCACCACAGCAACCGCCTTCGTGGTCATGGTCGTGACCTTCGCTGCCACAGCCACCAGCTTGGTGTACGTGACCGTGTTGAACTTCTTCTTCAGTCGCTTCACGAACCGCTAATACTTCAACATCAAACGTTAGAGTTTGGCCAGCTAGCATGTGGTTGCCATCAACAACAACTTCGTCGCCGTCTACTTCAGTGACTTCTACTGGGATTGGACCTTGGTCAGTATCCGCTAGGAAGCGCATGCCAACTTCGATTTGTTCAACACCTTGGAATACGTCAGCAGGAACACGTTGTACTAGTGCGTCGTTGTGATCGCCGTAAGCGTCTTCTGGAGTAACAGTTGCAGAGAACTTGTCGCCAGCTACTTTGCCTTCAAGCTCTTTTTCAAGACCTGTAATTAGGTTGTTGTGACCATGAAGGTAATCTAGTGGAGCTTCTGCAGTTGATTGGTCAACTACTACGCCATCTTCAAGTTTCACTTGATATGCAACACTAACTACTACGTTCTTTTCAATTTTCATGAGAGCTCCAAGGAGGTTTGGACTAAGCTCCAACAATTGAGCTTAGGAAAAATTCTGTACCGGATATTATGGGGATCAATTATCGAAACTCAATCACTCAGGCTTAAAAATACCGATCATTTCTTGATTCGCGTGTTCAGATTTCTCTACAGTTTTCGGTTTACGTTGCTCTGAGAAGTCACAATCGACACATTCCACCAGCTCGATATTATTCTCAATCCACCAACGAAGCGTGTCTTGAGTATTACAGCTTGGGCAGCTCGCTCCTGCGATAAAGCGTTTTTTCTGTTTCACGTTAATATCCTTTACTACTTTGGATTCGCGGTTCTCTATGCTTGATATGGAAGCGAATAGGACCACGTTTATTATTAGGTTTCACTGGGCAATAACTTTAGGCTCAAAGCATGCATTACATACTCGATCCAATCACTCTAAACAGAAACTATTGCCAATAGTTACGAGATTGGTGGTCATTCTCCATCTCGTGTCCAAAGATCTCTTCAAGCTCTTTACGAGCCTCTTTCGCTCTTTGGGCCAACTCTGCGTCTTCATTATGCTGAGGCAGTAATTCTTTCAGCATACTATTATCCAACTTCCTAAAATGTGCTTCTGCTCGCTTCGCTTTGTATGGATGCATACCAAGTTCAGTCAGAGTTTGACGACCAAGGTCCAGTGCTCCGAGGAAGGTTTCGCGCGAGTAATTGTTTACTCCGTGATTAAGCAATTGGTACGCTTCAACACGGCTTCGTGCACGCGCCAAGATTTTAAGACTTGGGAAGTGCTGCTTACATAAGTCGACGGTTTTCATGATTTCGTCTGGAGAGTCAGTACACAACACAATCGCTTCTGCCTTATCCGCCCCCGCTGCGCGTAACAACTCTAAGTGAGTGGAATCACCGTAAAATACCTTGTAGCCAAACTTTCTCAAGATATGGATTTGGCTAGCGTCACTTTCCAAGATCGTAATGCGGATCTTATTGGCGTACATCAGGCGACCGATGATCTGACCAAAACGACCAAAGCCAGCAATAATCACCCGAGGGCTGCGATCAACCACATCCGAAGGCATCGCATTCTCGCTGATTTGATTCAACTGGCGAGCAAAGAACTTGTCTTGCAGCTTAAGCATTAATGGCGTGGTCACCATTGAGAGACTCACGACTACTAGCAAGAACGACACTTGTTCGCCACTCAAGATGCCTTGTGCACTTGCCGCTGTGAAGATAACGAAAGCGAATTCACCGCCTTGGCTAAGAATCATCGCCATGCGACTACGTGCTTTGGCTTGAGTACCAAACATTCGAGCAAGGGCGTACAAAACTAACCCCTTTAGTACGACTAACGCTAGAACAGCGATCAGTATTGCAAATGGGCTTTCGGCCAATAACCCTAAGTTAACGGCCATACCGACCGAGATAAAGAACAGACCAAGTAGCAGCCCTTTAAATGGGTCAATCGCAATTTCCAACTCATGTCGGTATTCGCTCTCAGCCAGAAGTACGCCCGCTAAGAAAGTACCCAATGCCATCGACAAGCCAATCTGCTGCATGATAACGGCAATACCAATCACCAATAACAGAGCTGCAACGGTGAACAACTCACGCACACCACTCATTACTACATAACGGAAAAGAGGCCTCAACAAGAAGTGGCCACCGACTAGTAAACCAACCACACCACCTAACATCCACAACATGCCTGCCCAGCTGCCGCCGGTGTTACCTGCAAGTAAAGGCAGCATAGCCAACATAGGGATCACGGCAATATCTTGGAAAAGTAATACTGCAAAACCTGACTGGCCTGCTTCTTTGCCCCCAAGCTCTCGTTCTTCAATAACCCTTAAAGCGATCGCGGTCGAAGAAAGAGCTAAGCCCATACCTATTACTAAGCTCGTTTGCCACGTTAAACCAAACATACAGGCAATAGCGGTGATGATCAGAGTGGTAATCAGCACTTGCGCGCCACCGAGTCCGAGAATAGGCGCTCGCATCTGCCACAGTTTTTTAGGGTTCAGCTCTAAACCAATCAGGAAGAGCAGCAGCACCACCCCGAATTCGGAGAAATGCAGAATCGCTTCAACATCGCTGATTAAACCGAGCCCCCATGGGCCAATTGCCACACCAGCTAATAAATAGCCCAATACCGAGCCTAAACCGGCGCGCTGCGCGATAGGTACCGCAACCACCGCTGCAGCTAGGAATATAACGCTACTTTGCAAAAATTCATTAGTCAGAGCCATCGTTCGCTCCTCTATCTTGTAGCGGGTCTCGCAACCATTTTCGATAAGCCTCTGCGTGTTGATAACGAGTCATGTCTGAGACATTTCGTGCCCAGTGTAAAACCAAAGGTGGAATCCAGTTCATCTGACACAAAGCAGCTGTAAGTTCGAAAGGCTGTAAAATCTCTTGTAATGGATATTTATTATAGCCTGCTGCTCCAAACGCCTCTTCTTTACCACCCGTAGTGATAACGCTACGCCAATATTTACCTTTAAGTGCACTTTGCTCACCAAACGCAAAGCCTTTACCCAAGACTCGGTCAAACCACTCTTTTAGCAATGAAGGACAGGAATACATAAACAGAGGGTGTTGGAACACAATCACATCATATTCTAGGAGCAGAGAATGCTCATACGGCACATCGATAAAGAAATCAGGATAGACAGTATAGAGATCGTGAATTTTGACATGTCCGAGCGACTCTATTTTCTTAACCATCATCTGATTGGCAATAGAGGTTTCTGGCTCTGGGTGCGCGTAGATAACCAATACTTTGGGCACTACTTTGTCTGTCGAGGGAGTATTACTCATTCCTTTGAAGCTTTCCTTTTAAGGCTAAACGGTGGCAAGGCCACAAGAATTTAAGCAAAAGTTTTTAATATGTTATTGGCATCATAACGCAAATTGCATTGTGATCGACTTTTATCTGGTTTCAGCCTACTATGCAGGCGTCTGTTCACCTCTAATTTCTATGCTATTTCTATGATTACTTTCTCTGATATTCAATTGCTACGCGGCGGTAAGCCCCTCCTCGACCAAGCATCTGCGACTCTTCACCCTGGCGATAAGATTGGCTTGGTAGGTAAAAACGGCTGTGGTAAATCGACTCTGTTCGCTTTAATTAAAGACGAACTATCGATTGATGCTGGCTCATTCAGCAAACCTGCTCATTGGGAAATGGCGTGGGTTGCTCAAGAAACCCCAGCATTAGAAAGAACAGCAATCGAATATGTGATTGATGGTGACCGTGAATATCGTGGCCTTGAAGAGCAGTTACAGAAAGCTGAAATAGCCGACAACGGCACACTCGCCGCAGAGATTCACGGCAAGATAGAAACCATTGGTGGTTACAGCATCAAGGCTCGCGCAGCTGAATTGCTAGACGGCCTAGGCTTTAGCCAGGAACAAATGACGTGGAACCTTACCCAATTCTCAGGTGGTTGGCGTATGCGTTTAAACCTAGCGCAAGCCCTACTGTGCCGCAGTGACTTACTGCTACTCGATGAACCAACCAACCACTTGGACTTGGATGCGGTAATGTGGCTAGAGCGCTGGCTACAAAGCTACCCTGGCACACTGATTCTTATCTCGCACGATAGAGACTTCTTAGACCCTATCGTCAACCGCATCGTGCACGTAGAAAACCAAAAGTTAAATGAATACACAGGTAACTACTCATCGTTTGAGAATCAAAGAGCGCAAAAGCTGATTCTGCAACAGGCGATGTACCAGAAGCAACAAAAGCAGATGGCTCACATGCAGAGCTACATCGACCGTTTCCGTTATAAAGCTTCAAAGGCTCGCCAAGCGCAAAGCCGTATTAAAGCACTAGAGAAAATGGAACAAGTACTGCCTGCTCAATTTGATAACCCATTCAGCTTTGAGTTCAGAGAACCAGACGCGCTACCAAACCCAATCATGATGATGGATGAGGTCTCTGCAGGCTACGATGACAAATTAATTCTAGAGAAGATTCGCCTTAACCTTGTTCCGGGTAGCCGTATCGGCCTACTGGGTCGTAACGGCGCAGGTAAATCGACACTTATCAAGCTGCTTTCTGGCGAACTGAAACAGCAAGGTGGCGAGCTGAGCTACTCACAAGGCGTTAAGATTGGTTACTTCGCACAGCATCAACTAGAAACGCTGCACCCAGAAGAGACACCACTGCAACACATGATGCAGATTGCACCAAAGCACACCGAACAACAGTTGCGTGATTATCTAGGTAGCTTCGGCTTCCAAGGCGAGAAGGCACTGGATAAAGTGGCTCCTTTCTCCGGTGGTGAGAAAGCACGTTTAGTATTGGCGCTGCTGGTATGGCAAAAGCCGAACCTGTTGTTACTCGATGAACCAACCAACCACTTGGATCTCGACATGCGTCAGGCGCTGACATTTGCTCTACAGACGTTTGAAGGCGCGATGGTTATCGTATCGCACGACCGTTACCTACTTCGTGCAACCACTGATGACCTGTACCTTGTACACGACCGCCAAGTTGCGCCGTTTGACGGTGACCTGAACGATTATTACAAGTGGCTAACCGAACAGCAAAAAGTGGAACGCAAAGAAGCACAAGCGCAGGTCCCAGCGAAAGATGGCGCCAACAGTGCTGCTGCGAAAAAAGAGCAAAAACGTAAAGAAGCCGAGTTCCGTAAGTTAACCGCACCAATCCGTAAAAAGCTGACTCAATTTGAAAATCAGATGGATAAACTGACGCTTGCTCTTGAAGAAGCCGAGCAACAATTATCCGACACTTCACTGTATGAAGCTGAAAATAAGGCTAAACTGAATGAAGTACTCGCCCTACAAGCGAGCAGTAAGTCGCAACTTGAAGAAGTTGAAATGGATTGGATGTCCACTCAAGAGGAACTTGAACAGATGGAACAGGATATGGATAGCCTATGAGCCCAAAGCACGCCCCAATATCACTAACACTGGAACGACTGTGGCAATTTAGCCTTCAGTATTATAGTGTGCACGGTGTTAAAAATGCGTGCTTAGCTTTACAAAACCAGTTCCACGGCAACGTCAATCTTCTGCTGCTCCTCAAATGGCTTGATGAGCAGCAAGTATCTTTTGCAGAAGAAGAGTGGCACAAAGTACAACAGTGCTTAAGCCGCTCCGAAACCCTACTTCATAGTTATCGAGAGTTACGTAAGCACCTTAAAGAGCATGTTGTCGACTCTCTCTACCGTGAAGCCTTACAGTTTGAACTGCAACTTGAGAAGCAGCAGCAATCCGATCTTGTCGACTGTATTAACTCACTGCAACTGTTCACTAATCAACAAGCGCCACTGGCCCTGCAATATTGTCGTCTACTCGGGGCAGAAAACCTCTATGACGCATTTTCTGAACCCGCTCCTCAGCCTTAACTCATTTTCTTTCTCTTTTGAGTTGTTCCGGTACAAGCTTACTCTCGTATTGATATTTCGGCGCACCTAGCAAAACGAATGCTCATAGCAAGCAGGAGCTAGCTCGTACAAGCTTGTTAATATTCAATCAGTTACTAACAACATGTTTTTACATTGAGTCTCAGTGAAAGGCTTGCGCTTGCACTGAGAATCAACCAAGCTCAAATAAAAACGTGGGCGCATCGCGATACCTAATACTTTTCAAAGCCCATAAAAATCACGGACTGTTTTATGACCATATTTACCGCAGCGGCTGGTTTATCTAACCCACACTTACAAACTTTAGTGCCAAGGTTTATCAGAAAGCAGGCGTTGTTCCATCCTACGTGGCAAACCTTAGAAATGCCTGATGGTGATTTCCTAGACCTTGCTTGGAGTGAATCACCAGATAACGATGAACTAACGAGCAACAAACCTATCTTTATTCTGTTCCACGGCTTAGAAGGCAGTTTTGAAAGTCCTTATGCCAACGGGCTGATGAATGCGTTTGCGAAAGATGGTTGGTTATCCGTGATGATGCACTTTAGAGGCTGTAGCGGTAAACCGAATCGTTTAGCTCGAGCTTACCATTCGGGCGAAGTCGAAGATGCGCGCTTTTTCTTAAGGCACCTGCATGCAAAGTTTCCCAACAGCCCTAAGGTGGCGGTCGGCATCTCTTTAGGCGGAAACATGCTAGCAAATTATCTGGCTGAGTATTCAGACGATCCCCTGCTATCAGCAGCAACCATAGTGTCAGCCCCTTTTGATCTGGCTTGTTGCGCGAGTCGCATTGAGAAAGGCTTTTCTAAGCTCTACAAGAATTACCTGCTCAGCTCTCTTAAGTCAAACGCCCTAAAAAAGATTAACCTGCTGCAAGAGAAGCTCGACATTACCGCTGAGACAATTAAGAAGATCGATAAGTTGTATGAGTTTGACGAACGAATCACCGCGCCTCTGCATGGCTTCAAGAACGCTCAAGACTATTACGCACAGTGCTCTGCACTTCCTAAACTCAATAAGATAAAGCTACCGACTCAGATCATCCATGCTAAAGACGATCCTTTTATGACCGATGATGTGATTCCTAATTTCGTGCTGCCAGATAACATCGATTATCGCTTGTTTCAGAAAGGGGGGCATGTTGGATTCATTACTGGTAGTACACTAAAACCAAGGTTTTGGTTAGAAGAAGCACTGCCTGCCTACTATGAAAGTATTCAAGGTTCAGCATAACGGTTAAGCCTGCTAAATATATAAGTGAAACCTTGATAAGATAGCGCAGCCCCTAATTGGGGTTGTACTAAAAACACCACTAGACACACTCATCAACATATCAATGAACATAAAAGAGAGAAGTATTTATGATCATCCCATGGAAAGACATCGAGCCTGATACGCTAGAAAACCTCATCAAAGAATTCGTACTGCGTGAGGGTACAGACTACGGCGACGTGGAGATCTCTCTACAAAACAAGATTGACCAAGTGAAACATCAATTAGCTTCTGGTGAGGCCAATATCGTGTTTTCCGAACTGCACGAGACGGTTGATATCCAGCTCACAAAACGCTTCTAAGCTGCGCTTAACACAGAGCCGTGTTATAGTGGAAACGATTGCTAACAAGTAAGTTACTCATAAGACAAGGGTTGTCATGTCCGCTAAACATCCAATTATTGCGGTGACGGGTTCTTCAGGAGCCGGCACCACCACTACTTCAGAAGCCTTCCGAAAAATGTTCAATATGATGGACGTGAAGGCTGCTTGGGTTGAAGGAGATAGTTTTCACCGCTTCACTCGACCAGAAATGGACGTCGAGATTCGCAAGGCACGTGAGCAAGGTAAGCACATCAGCTACTTCGGCCCGCAAGCCAACGACTTCGCAGCATTAGAAGAGTTTTTCCGCAAGTACGGTAATGAAGGTACTGGTCAAGTACGGAGTTACCTTCATACGTTCGATGAAGCTGTACCTTATAACCAGATGCCAGGCACCTTTACGCCATGGCAAGATATCCCTGAAAATTCAGACTTGATGTTTTACGAAGGCCTGCACGGTGGTGTGGTTGATGGCGACATCAATGTATCTCAACACGTCGATCTGCTGATTGGCATGGTTCCTATCGTAAACCTAGAGTGGATTCAAAAGTTCGTTCGTGACACACGCGATCGTGGCCACTCACGCGAAGCGGTAATGGACTCCATTGTTCGTTCAATGGATGATTACCTCAACTATATCACCCCGCAATTTTCGCGTACTCATATCAACTTTCAGCGTGTCCCAACCGTAGATACATCGAATCCACTTAACGCCAAAGGGATTCCAAGTTTAGATGAAAGTTTCGTTGTTATACGTTTGCGCGGCATCAAAAACGTCGATTTCCCGTATCTTTTAGCCATGATTGATGGCTCATTCATGTCTCGTCACAACACGCTAGTGGTGCCAGGAGGCAAGATGAGTTTTGCCATGGAGCTCATTGTTAGGCCAATCCTGCAACAACTCATCGAAACCGGAAAAATAGGTTAACAAAACGGCATTTTGGCTGATTACTTTTCACACCGTGATCATGTGCACAATTTTGCGTAAAAAATCGTAGCTTGGTCACGATTAAAATCAAGAAATAGTACCTGAAAAAGGATACTATTCTTAAACGAAACACAAGATAGCTTGCAGCGCCCACCGAGTGCTCTTATCCTAAGAAGTCAATTCAGGCTTAGCTAAAATACGGAAAGCAGCAAGCATACCCTGCAGAGGAAGTGAGATATTATGGTTCTAGGTAAACCTCAAACCGATCCAACATTAGAGTGGTTCCTTTCACACTGTCATATTCATAAGTACCCTTCAAAAAGTACTTTGATCCATGCTGGTGAAAAGGCAGAGACCTTGTACTACATCGTGAAAGGTTCTGTGGCAGTTCTTATTAAAGACGAAGAAGGTAAGGAAATGATTCTTTCTTACCTAAACCAAGGCGACTTCATCGGTGAGCTAGGCTTGTTCGAAGAAGACCAAGAGCGTACAGCTTGGGTTCGTGCTAAATCTCCTTGTGAAGTAGCTGAAATTTCTTTCAAGAAGTTCCGTCAACTTATCCAAGTGAACCCAGACATCCTAATGCGTCTTTCAGCGCAAATGGCAAGCCGCCTACAAGTAACTAGCCAAAAGGTTGGTGACTTGGCGTTCCTTGACGTAACAGGTCGTATCGCTCAAACGCTACTAAACCTAGCGAAACAGCCAGATGCAATGACTCACCCTGACGGCATGCAAATCAAGATCACTCGTCAAGAGATTGGCCAAATCGTCGGTTGTTCTCGTGAGACAGTAGGTCGTATCTTGAAGATGCTAGAAGAGCAGAACCTAATTTCTGCACACGGTAAGACTATCGTGGTATACGGCACTCGTTAATTTCGATTAACTGAGTCAAAAATATGAAAGCCACCAAATGCGAAATTGGTGGCTTTTTCTTTATTGAGAGAAGATACGAGATACGAATGGAACACATGAGGCTCTCGCCTTGTAAACATTCTCGAAGCGAAGCGTACCCACCTCTCTAGGGCAAAGCCCGTGCTCGTATCTTTCGTTACCCGTTGGTGCTTTCGAAGATCTTATCCGCCGATGCAGCAACAAAACCAGTATAAAGCTCACCATTGGCCATAGCATAGCGCTTAGCGAACTCATAGAAGCCACCAGGAATCATCTCATTGCCTTCAACGAATGCCACTGGCACTCTATCTGCCATGGTTGATGATTGCTCTAATAATACCTCTGGAGAGCCTTTTACCTCTCCACCTGATGCGTTAATCGTAAAACCAGCATCACTTAGGTAGTCATTCACTGCTTGTACTTCATCGAACTTGTTCAATTGATTGACACTAACCGTGAAGTGGTTGGCACCGTAACCGTGAGCGGCTAACCAAGAGGCGTAT
The DNA here is from genome assembly GCF_054968605.1 of Pseudoalteromonas sp. G5_S1_14_S5. Lineage (NCBI taxonomy): Bacteria > Pseudomonadati > Pseudomonadota > Gammaproteobacteria > Alteromonadales > Pseudoalteromonadaceae > Pseudoalteromonas > Pseudoalteromonas sp. G5_S1_14_S5. The sequence goes on from NZ_JBQKUM010000016.1 coordinate 18,705, forward strand.
TCACTCTCCTTGGCTAGCAGTTGGAAATCAGCGAAGCTTAAATCCCAGAGGCGGCCACCAAATAGGAATTCATGTCCCTCTAACTTACTTGCATCAACCTGCTCAACCAATTTGGCAACGATCTGCTGTAATTCACTAGAACACTCTTCTACCTTCAACTCACTAATAAACACTTTCGGTTGTTTTGGATCTGGGTGTTCGTAGTGTTTAGCCACTAGCTTCTTACTTTCAAACAAGTAATCGCCACATGCTTTGTAACCCAGTTCAAGGAATGGCTTAGCTAATGTTTCAATACCTAGAGGGGCAACATTAAAGGTACGCAATGCAATGTGATCGTTGATCAGCGCTTCATCTTCTTTTAACAAGTGATGCACTTTCTCTGCCAACGGGCAAAGTCTATGAATGTAATCGTCCCATAGAGATTTAAAGAGTAGATCGGGCGTCATGGTGACTCCTTGTCAGAGGTTCTAGCAAGCTAGTGATTTGGATTAGAAAGGGAGAGACTGAGACAAAAAGTCAGCAGCCATCAGCCTGTGACATACTTGTTCTATTATTATCTGCCGCCCAATCTTGATGCTGAGCGTGGTTAAAATAAGGAAACGATACGCCGCTTCCTTATCTCATAACTATCAATTAAGGATTAGCTTAATATCAATCTAAACTACAGCTCGATGCCTGGGCTAAATGTGGCTGGCAGTTGAGTTTCACCGCCTTCCATTGAAGCCATTGGGTAAGCACAGTAGTCTGCCGCATAGTAAGCACTTGGACGTAGGTTACCTGACGCACCCGGACCACCAAATGGTGCATCACCACTTGCGCCTGTTAGCTGGCGGTTACGGTTAACAATACCCGCGCGGATATGGTCAACGAAGTATTCCCAATCAGTATCGTCGGTTGATACCAGGCCAGCAGACAGACCAAAGCGAGTATCGTTAGCTAACTCAACCGCTTGCTCTAGCGATTGGTAACGAACCACTTGCAGCAATGGGCCGAAGTACTCTTCATCTGGTAGCTCAGCAATGTGAGTTGCATCGATAATGCCTGGAGAAACAAATGCCGCTTCGCCCGCTTTTGCTTCCACTAGGCTGATACCACCTAGAGATTGCAGGTTAGCTTGTGCCTCTAGAATAAACTTAGCTGCAGCTTCAGAGATTTGCGGCCCCATGAAAGGAGCTGGTTCAGCGAATGGCTGATCAACACGAATCTTCTGTGTCGCTGCGACCAGTTTGTCGAGTAGCAGATCGCCCTTCTCGCCAACAGGAACATACAGGCGACGAGCACATGTACAACGTTGACCAGCACTGATGAACGCTGATTGGATAATGGTGTATACCGTTGCGTCTGCATCACCGTACTGGTCACTGATCACCATAGGGTTATTACCCCCCATCTCTAGTGCCAGCATCTTGCCCGGTTGACCCGCGAATTGACGGTGAAGGATGTGCCCCGTATTGGCGCTACCTGTGAACAGCACACCATCAAGGCCTTTAGCATCCGCCAGTGCGATACCTGTCTCTTTAGCACCTTGCACTAGGTTGATTACGCCAGCAGGAAGACCCGCTTCTTGCCATAGCTTCATCGCAAACTCACCAGTCCAAGGTGTCTGCTCTGATGGTTTGAATACCACAGTGTTACCCGCTAGCAGTGCTGGAACAATGTGACCATTAGGTAGGTGGCCCGGGAAGTTGTAAGGACCAAACACCGCCATCACGCCCAATGGACGGTGACGAAGTACAATTTGGTTACCCGCTGCTTCACGTGATGCTTCACCAGTACGGTCGTGATAAGCACGAATAGAGATAGCGATCTTACCCGCCATTGCGCCTGCTTCAGTACGAGTTTCCCAAATAGGTTTGCCCGTCTCTTTTGCGATAATTTGCGCGATCTCTTCGCTGTTCTCTTTTACCTTTTCCGCGAACTTCAACACGATCGCTTCACGCTCAGCAAAGCTCAGTTTTTTCCAAACTAGAAACGCTTCGCGAGCCGCTGTCACTGCAGATTCAACCTGTGCCGGTGTTGCACTATCACCCTGCCACACTACTTCGTTGTTGTATGGGCTTACTGATGTCATGGCGTCACCTTGACCTGCCACCCATTGTCCTGCTATCCACTGAGTCATACTTCTATCCTTAAAATCTTCGACAGATAATCGCCGCTCTTATTGAGCCAGCATGCGAACGAAATCGCCTTCTTTCACTTCAAGAGCGCTTGCTACTTCAGATGATAAAATCACTGTGTCGCTTGCCTGGTCATACGCACCTTTCGCGGCAACTGCGCGGAAGTTCTCAAACGAGGTATTACCAATTAGGAAGTCTTTAGAGCTAGAGTGCTCTGCAATTTGAACCTGTGCTCGAATAGAGTGACGCACAGATTCGATGTTTCTTAAATCACACTCAACCGTTGGTCCCGCATCAAAGATGTCGACGTAACCACGATTAGTGAAACCTTCACGCTCCAGCAGTTTCAATGCTGGGCGGGTGTTGTCGTGCACTTGACCAATTACCGCCTGAGCTTCTTCACTCAATAGGTTTACATAGATTGGCAGCTTCGGCATAAGGTCAGCGATGAAGCCTTTCTTACCAATACCTGTTAGGTAATCGGCGAGTGTGAAATCAATCGAGAAGAAGTGCTCTTGTAACCATTTCCAGAATGGCGAGTTGCCTTCTGCGTCTGATACACCACGCATCTCAGCAAAGATCGTTTTCGAGAAACGCTCTGGGTGCTCAGCCATCAGTAGAAAACGACACTTAGACATCAATCGACCGTTCAAGCCTTTGCGGTAATCAGGACGTAAGAACAACGTACAAATTTCGCTGCAACCTGTGTAGTTATTACCAAACGTCAGCAGCTTAACCACGTTATTCACTTTAAGGCGCTGTGAAGAGTGAACCACTTTACTGATGTGGTACGAGTAAAAAGGCACATCCCAGCCAATCGAAGCTTCGATACCTGTTGTACCAGCGACTTCACCAGTTTCAGCGTCGAAACCCACCATTAGGTAGCCTTCATCACCAGGTTCAGTCACGTCTGCTTTCGCAAAGCTGTATTCAGAGTGGGTAATTCGGTTAGTTAACAATTCTTCGTTAACCGGAAGAGATGTGAATCCATGACCAGATTCAACTGCACAGGTGTGCAGCGCATCGTAATCAGACAGTTTTATTGGGCGAACAACTAGCATCAATATTCCCTCCAGATGCAAAATAGGCCCAAGACCAAAAGCTTGGGCCTTTAGCAGAACGTCATGGGATCGCTCTAGTGGCGATCATTCCTATGACGCCGCTCAGGCTATACTAGCGTAGCGATTGCTTTGTCTAGTTTTGATAAGCCTTCTTCAATTTCTTGTTTAGTGATAACCAGTGATGGAGTGAAACGAACCACGTTTGCACCCGCAACCAGTACCATCAGGCCTTGCTCGCCTGCTGCTACCAATACGTCGCGCGCACGTCCTTGCCATTCGTCATTCAGTGCAGCACCTAGCAATAGGCCTTTACCGCGAATCTCACTGAAAATTTGGTATTTATCGTTAATCTTAGTTAGACCATCACGGAATAGCGCTTCACGCTCTTTCACGCCAGCCAGAGTTTCAGGTTGGCTAACTACGTCAACTACAGCTTCTGCTACCGCACACGCAAGTGGATTACCACCGTAAGTAGAACCATGAGTACCAACCTTAAGGTGTGTTGCTAGTTCAGATGTCGTTAGCATTGCGCCGATAGGGAAACCGCCACCTAGTGACTTCGCCGTGCTTAGGATATCTGGTGTTACACCCAGACCTTGGTAAGCATAGAAATCACCAGTACGGCCATTACCTGTTTGTACTTCATCAAAAATCAGCAGTGCATTGTGTTTGTCACATAGTTCACGAACCGTATTCACGAACTCGGCCGTTGGAGGAATAATACCGCCCTCACCCTGCAGAGGTTCCATCATGATGGCACAAGTACGATCAGAGATATGCGCTTCTAGAGCTGCAATATCATTGTAAGGTAGGTGAGTTACATCACCAGGCTTTGGACCGAAGCCATCAGAGTAAGCCTCTTGACCACCAACGGTTACAGTAAAGAAAGTACGACCATGGAAACCTTGTTTGAATGCAATGATTTCAGATTTCTCAGGACCGTGAACATCCGCTGCCCAACGACGAGCTAGCTTAAGTGCTGCTTCATTCGCTTCTGCGCCAGAGTTCGCAAAGAATACTTTGTCTGCAAAACATACGTCAGTTAGCTTCTTCGCTAGACGCAGTGCAGGTTCGTTGGTCATTACATTACTTAAGTGCCAAATCTTGTTTGCTTGCTCAGTAACGGCATTCACCATTGCTGGGTGACAGTGACCCAAACAGCTCACAGCAATACCACCAGCAAAGTCGATATACTCTCGGCCTTGTTGGTCCCATACGCGTGCGCCTTCCCCTTTTACCGGGATCATTTCCATTGGGTTATAACAAGGCACCATCACCTCATTAAACAGACTACGTTCTACATTATTTTCCACTGTCATCGTACATTCCTTCTCGATACCGCAAGCTTCGCAAATAAGCGTAATGAATCATAAGTGAGACGAAAAAATTTTGTCTCGCTACAATCCCGCCGCAGCATTATATTTACATTTAATTAACGTTTTCAATAGTAGATTATTCTTTAGCCATCGCTCACAACCAGCTAAACCTCACTACCTATGACTATTTATGCATCAATCAACTTGTTTTATGAAGCTTTTTCTACGTATACGCCTATCCTGCAAAGGCAAAGCCTTACTGGCACAGCGGTATATTGAATTCAAAAGGAAATACGGCGAATAACTTTGCATAGGCTAAAAACTTAGCCTGATGAGGAAGAAATGTTATAAAAAGTGATCGGCGTCAGAAGGATCGAGCTCGGTAAAACTCGAATTAAAACGTATAACGAAGGAGTTCGCAGGTTAAGCTCTCCTATTTAGGAGAATAAAACGCCTGCTTTAAACACTTAACGTGCTAAAAAGTTAGCCAGAATTTGGTGCCCTTGCTCTGTTTTAATCGATTCAGGGTGGAACTGAACCGCATCAATTGGCAAGGTTTTGTGCTGATAACCCATGATCTCATCCATACTGCCATCTTCAAGCTCTGTCCAAGAAGTCAGTTCAAAGCAATCTGGTAGTGTGCCGTTTTTCACCACAAGGGAGTGGTAACGCGTGACGGTTAGTGGGTTATGCAGCCCTTGGAAAACACTCTTACCATTGTGGCGTATCGGTGAGGTTTTACCGTGCATCACTTGTCTTGCTCTCACCACTTCACCGCCAAATACCTGAGCAATGGCTTGATGGCCAAGACACACACCTAAGATCGGCAACTTGCCAACAAAGTATTCTATGACTTGTAGAGAGATACCCGCGTCATCCGGCGTACAAGGCCCCGGGGAGATCACAAGATGACTAGGATTCAGCGCTTCAATACCCGTAATATCAATTTCATCGTTGCGTACAACTTTTACAGTTACCCCTAACTCACAGAAATACTGATATAAGTTATAGGTAAAAGAGTCGTAGTTATCAATGATAAGTAACATGGGTGAAATCGTTTGCTAAATACTAAATGATTGGGAGATATAGGGGCAGTATTGTGCAATACCCATAGCGAAAGGCAAGTGGAAACTGCATTTAACCAATAATTAAGGCCAACCTAAGTTGACCTTAATTGTTTACAGATAACTATCAATTACCCGCATTCGGTGGCGTGTACTCACTTTCACCGTTCGCAGTAAAGCTGATTCGCTCACTACTTACGACGGCGCCACATCGCTAAGCCAAACAGTGACATCAACGCGCCAAAGCCAAACGAACCACCGACTTTTAGCTCAAGAACCGCTGGATCATGATCCGATGAACGGAAGTGGTCTTGGTACTTAGGTAGGTCGCCTTTGTACTCTTCGTTGTAGTCAAACAACGTCGATTCACCACCATTGATATGCCAATCGGTCGCGTCGACCACCATGTCTTTTAAGCTCTCGCTCACCAATAAGTGGTCTAACGCACCCACTTCATCATTGTATGAGTAGCTCCAGCTGTCTGGGTGCTTCTGCGCGACCGCATTAACATAGCCGTAGTTCTTAGTAATCACAGCACCGTTATCACCAAACTGCTCAACGCCATTAATGTAAGTGTTACGCGCCGCTTTGATCTGCTTGCCGTACTTCTCTTCAGAGTAATCCGTTAGAACCAGCATAGGATCTTCCATGCCATACGAGTTCATATCACCCAGAATCACTTTGTGACCTTCAATGCCATCGAGTGCTTCGCCCAGTGCAACCGCCGCTGCAACACGGAAATTCTCACATGAGCCTTGCTTATCGGCATCTACGCCACCTTGACCGCCTTGCTCAACAGGAGCTGCATCTTCCCAACACTTAGAGCCTTTCGATTTAAAGTGGTTAATCGCGACAGTCAGTTTCTCTTTGGTGCCCTTCACCTTAAAGGTTGGCGCCAATGAGTCACGTTGATAGTTCTTACCATCTTCAATCACCTTACCTGAGTCGTCTAACACCTCTGGTGCTTGCTGGCTTGGCATCGCGATAACACGGCTGTCTTTAAGCTTAACCACCTTCTTACGGTAGATAACACCCGTAGTAATCACATCAGTGCCGATCGAGTCCATTTCGTCGGTAACGCCATCTTCATTAGAGTCGACAGCAACAAAGGTGTAACGGTCTTTCTTATGCTCAATACGATCGTTAAGTTGATTCACAAGCTGTTGAATTGCCGAACCTTCACCAAAGCCGTTGTTCTCAATTTCCATCAAGCCGATGATGTCAGCATCCAAGCGAAGAATCGCGTTTACAATCTTCTCTTGTTGCACTTCAAACTCAGTGATGGTGTTTGCACCACGGTTGTTACCATGCTGGTTCGCATCACCGCCAAATGGAGAGTTGAAGTAGTTCAGTACATTAAAGGTCGCAATACGTAAGTCGCCTTCATCCATATCTGGTTTGTCGGTACGTGGGTCGTTGCGAACGAAGTTTTCAGCGGTGATCTGGTTAGTCGTGATCAGGCGGTATTCACCATAGCTGTAGGTCAACACGCCTTCTAGACCAACAATAGTGTCATCAATACGGATATAGTCTTCCGTTGAGCCATCTTGATCGATGTCGGTACGGCCAAAGTCTGGGTAGAAAGGTACTTGTCCATCACCCGCTTTTTGGTCAGTCTCTACGAAAAGACGACGGTCAGCATTGTCTTCCGTTTGCTGTTTCGCTTCATCAGAACCCGCTGCGAAAAGTTGGTTTGGTTGCATGTTGATACGCTCATGCGCCAAAACCATGTTGTTACGACGACCAGCATAGTCATATCCGAAGGTACGCGTTACACGCATATCTAGTGCTTCGGTTGTTTTCACCAACATGCCTTCGTAGCGCTCAAGTGTCGCCGCGAAGTTCTCATCGGTGTCTAATACTTCAATGGCTGTCGCTTCAGGCGCGTCCTGCTCGCCTTGTTTTAACCACTGATTGTTTTCAACTTTAAGCTGAGTGTGGCTGTAGTATTCTTGTACTTTACCTTTCACACACACCACATCGCCTGCAGCTAATTCAGAGCTAGATTGATTGGTATGAACAAATAGACCTTCAGAAGTGCTTGAGTTGAAATCATCCTCAAGAGCTTGTAGGTAGAAACCTTTAGTTAGGCCGGTAGTAACTGCGCTTACCACTCCTTTTACGAAATACTCATCGTCGGTGATGTACGGGTAGCCATCGATGAACGGCGATGTTGCGCCCTCACCTTGGATTTCTTGAATGGTGGTGAATACTGGAGCAGCGCCGTCTTGCGTACAAGCAAAGGCGTCTGGCAACTCAACATTATCTAGAGAACCTAGACCTTCAATGCTGTCTTTCGGTAGCGATACCCATTGTGAAGCATCAAACGTCGCCAATGGGGTTTGTTCAGCACGAACCAAGGTAACATCTTTACCCCAGTCGACATCGCCCATCACGCCAACCATGTCCAGCACGCTTGAGTCTGCATTCAAGATAGCCAACGGGTCATCACCATTGTGATTAGCCAATGAAGCATTAAGAATGTCAGCGACCGCTTTAATCTCATCGCTTGCACTGCTATGCGCAACAACAAGTACCTCACCAGGCGCTAAAACGTGGCCATCTAAAGGTAAAGTGGCGCCCCATGATCCGTTGCCATTCGCTGATTTAACCAGTGAATAACCATCTAAATTAATGCTGCTGTCGCCGTTATTGGCGATCTCAACCGCTTTGTTGTAGCTGCCGCCTTCCACGTATTGTGAAATAAACAAATCAGCGTGTGCACTTGTCGTTAACAAGCTACCAATTGCCACTGCTAGCAATGAAGGTTTGTGTAAAAGAGCCATCCGTTTCACCTGAGTTCATCGATTTATAATTACTGCCATCTATGAGCAGTCATGTATTTTGTGGTAACTATCAGGTTTATTTATGAAAGGAATAAGTCAGTTAGCAAGAAAATGAGGAACTTATCACTTTGGAATCATCAATTGTTTGGCACACAATATATTTCCAACACAAATAGAAATGAGTGAAAATTTATAATGCCAAAACTCATTTAATAAGATGTTCTGCACAACATGGATATCAAGAATGTGTTAAGCGTAAAATGTGTAAATCATCAATTAAAACAGCACGATTATTGGGAAGCCTTAACTAGCGGGCACTAAAAAGCCCAAAGTAAACACAGTTACTTTGGGCTTAGATTTTACAGCGGAAGGTGTTGAGTCACCCTATGGGCGAGTTACAAAACCTACTGCTTCGTATGCTTTCTTCAGCGTTACTGCTGCGCGCTCAGAAGCTTTTTCTGCGCCCGCTTTCATTACTGCGTCCATGTAGGCACGGTCAGCACGGATACGGTGATATTCCGCTTGAATCGGCTCAAGCATCTCAACAATCGCGGCACCCACATCTTTCTTGAACGGGCCGTACATTTCAACGCCTTGGTACTGCGCTTCAATCTCTTCGAATGTTTTACCTGTTGCTGCCGAGTAAAGGCCCATCAGGTTAGAGATACCCGCTTTGTTTTCCCAATCGTGAGCAATGCGTGGTGGTGTTTCTGCATCCGTTTGCGCTTTGTTGATCTTCTTGATGATCGACTTAGGCTCTTCTAGCAGAGTAATCACGTTCTTACGGTTGTCGTCCGACTTAGACATCTTCTTCGTCGCATCTTGCAGGCTCATTACACGTGCATTCACTGTTGGGATGTACGGTTCTGGCACTTCGAAGATTGGCTGTTCTGGCGAGTAGATGTTGTTGAAGCGAGTTGCGATATCACGCGCTAACTCTAGGTGTTGTTTCTGGTCGCTACCTACAGGTACTTGGTGAGCACCGTAAAGCAGGATGTCCGCAGCCATCAAAACAGGGTAATCAAACAGACCTACGTTCACGTCATTTGAGTGACGCGCAGACTTGTCTTTAAACTGAGTCATACGGCTCAGTTCACCCATTTGTGTGTAACAGTTAAGAAGCCAACCAAGTTGAGCATGCTCTGGTACGTGAGACTGAACAAATAGCGTGCTCTTCTTTGGATCAACACCGACAGCAAGACAGATTGCTAGTGCGTCTAGAGTCGCTTCATGCAGTGCTTTCGGATCTTGGCGAACCGTAATTGCGTGAAGGTCTACCACACAGTATTGGCAATCGTAGTCATCTTGCATCTGTTGCCATTGACGTAGAGCACCCAAGTAGTTACCGATACTTAGTTCACCAGATGGTTGAACACCACTCAATACGATGGGCTTGCTCATGGTTTTAATTCCTTTGCTTATTCGCTAAGTCAATTGATGGCTTAGCTTCTTAACTTAAATATAGAAAAGCCGCACAGCTCTTTCTGCGCGGCTCATCCAGTGTACTCATTGATAAGTATTTTGCTAGTGGGTTAGCTAACTTTTGTCCGCTTTATGCAGAAACTAGAACAACATCGAGCAATTGCGCGACATTATCTGCCACATAGTCAGGGTTTGATGCTGAGATAGGCTCACCGTGGTTGTAGCCGTAAGTCAGGCCAAACGAATGACAACCCGCGTTCTTTGCCACTTTAATGTCATTACTTGAATCACCGACCATTAGCATCTCTTCTGCTTTCACATTGTGCTTTTCTAGCAACCAGTTTAGCGCTACTGGGTTCGGTTTTTTCTCTGGGAAAGAGTCACCGCCAAGTACATCTACAAAGTACTTATCGATGCCGTGTTGCGCTAATACGTCTGGTACAAACTTCGATGGCTTGTTGGTTACTAATGCCATAGTAAAGCCCGCTTGGTGCAGCTCTGCCAACGTCTCTTTTACTGATGGGTAAAGGTGGCTCAGTTTATGGCCGCCCTGCTCATAGAAATCATCAAACAAGATACGCGCTTTTTTCAGTAGCTCTGGCTCTAAACTTGGGTCCACAGTTAGGTCGCGGCTTAATGAACGACCGATAAGCACGTCAGCACCATTGCCTACATAATCACGAACTTGCTCTTCACTCACTGAAGGGAAGCCTAGCTCCTGACAAGCTTGGTCAGCAGCTACTGCCAAATCAGGCACGCTGTCTAATAAGGTTCCATCCAAATCAAAGGCGATCAGTTTTATTGAGCTTAATGACATCTTACTTTCCTATTAATTATACTCGTCTCATGTGTTGAGCAATAAGACGTAAAAAAGGGGCCAATCAGCCCCCTTAATCTAAATTTTTTGATTTTAGGTCAACTAACCCTAGTTCTACTTTTATGCGTTTACTTTTGCAAGCTCTGCACGCATCTCATCAATCACTTCTTTGTAATCTGGTTGATTAAAGATAGCTGAGCCAGCAACGAACATATCTGCGCCCGCTTCTGCAATTTCACGAATGTTATCCACCTTTACGCCACCGTCGATCTCTAGGCGAATATCACGACCAGATTCGTCAATCAGCTTACGAACCGCGCGCAGCTTATCAAGCGTGTGAGGAATGAAAGATTGGCCGCCGAAACCTGGGTTCACAGACATCAATAGAATCATGTCTACTTTATCCATAATGTAATCTAGGCAAGATAGTGGTGTTGCAGGGTTTAGAACCACGCCCGCTTTACAGCCGTGCTCTTTAATCAGTTGTAGAGTGCGATCGATATGCTCTGATGCTTCTACGTGGAAGGTAATCATCGATGCGCCAGCTTTTGCAAACTCAGGTACGATGTTATCAACCGGCTTCACCATTAGGTGAACATCGATTGGAGCAGTAATACCGTAGTCACGCAGTGCTTTACAGATAGGTGCGCCAAAAGTCAGGTTAGGTACGTAGTGGTTATCCATCACATCAAAGTGCACAACGTCAGCACCGGCTGCGAGTACTTTTTCAACGTCTTCACCAAGACGAGCAAAATCTGCAGACAAAATTGATGGAGCGATTAGAAAATCTTTCATACCAAACCTCTTAAGAGTAAGTAAATTGCGAGTTCACCGCCTTGCTGGCACCTCATACGCATACAAGATTCAACCCCAAGACTATTTGGGGGGCAATTCTACCTAAGCACCTAAGCAGATCCTAGCAGTTCGAGAGATTAGTTTAAGAAAGTACCTGTTGGTCACTCAATTTGAGGTGTTCGTGATTATTCTGCTGCTGCATGTTGCTGGTTTTTATCTTGATGGAACAGTGCGAGTAGCTCATCCACTTTATTACGACCAGCGCCATTTCGACTGATGGTGCGCTTCACCTTCACCACGTTCAACTCTGCACCATGATACAAGCGACGTGTTAATGTCGTGTCGTGATTAGAAATCAAAACAGGGATGCCGCGTTCTGTCGCCGCTTTTTCAGCAACGTCAGCCAGTGCTGCTTGATCATCTAAGCTGAAGCCATTACCTGCGTAAGAGGTAAAGTTAGCGGTATTTGAGAGCGGTGCGTACGGAGGATCGCAGTACACCACGCAACCTTTACGGGCACGGCTAAAAGTCTCATGGTATCCCTCACACACGAAGGTGGCCTTTTTCGCTTTTTCAGCAAAAAATTCCAGCTCAGCTTCTGGGAAGTAAGGCTTTTTGTAAGAACCAAACGGAACATTAAAACCGCCTTTCTTGTTGTAGCGACACAGACCATTGAAGCCAAATCGGTTCATGTACAAGAAAGCAAGTGAGCGATACATAACATTGTCAGTATCGTTAAACTGAGCTCGGATATCTAAGAAGGCTTCTTTGCGATTGTTCTCAGGGCAGAACCAACGCTTTGCTTCCGCAATGTAGGTCTCAGGGTCGGTTTTAAGTAGGTTGTACAGGTTGATAAGATCGGGATTGATATCAGCCAGCAGGTACTGTTCGTAGTCCGTGTTCAAAAACACAGAGCCAGCACCAACAAATGGTTCTACCAATTTACGAGCAGGTGGCAGGTGACGTTGGATGTCTTCAACTAGGCCATATTTACCACCAGCCCATTTTAGAAAGGCACGCTGCTTTTTCATTTACTGCTCTATCTATCAACACAAAAATACGGCTGCGGAATGTAACATATTTTGAGACTAAGCTCAGGGTTATTTCGCACGTTCTATCTCTCGATGCACTTGATTCATCGATTTTGCCCAAGGTTCCAGCTGTTGAAGTGGTTTTGAGAGTGTACTTACCGCATCTCGCGCCACCTGAATCGTTGGGTAATCTTGGTAAGTGATGATAAACCACTTGGTATCGCTGCGCAGAGTTGGATAAATACGAACCTTGTTCTCTAGGTCGTATTCTTCGATGAAAGATTGCACGTCCTCCAGTGAAGTCATCGCACTCAACTGTAAGGTGTAAGCTCGCGGTGAGATAGCTTGTAGCTCCTCACGAGAAAACGAGAAGGTGATCTTCTTAGTCGGAGGCGTTGATTCAGTTAAGTCAGACTCTTCATTAACTGAAGCAACCGCTTCCGCCTCAGCCTGTGAATTAGCCTCTACTTGGGTGTTCTCTTCAACCACAGCATTAATGGCACTGGTATCAGCACTCTGAGCTTTATCATCCAGTAGAGCATCAACCACATCCGAAGTAATCACGACACGCTGTTGGTCTTGCTCAACCTCACCCACGCTAGCCGTCTCTTCCACCACAACCGGTGGCAAAGATGAACTGTCATCATCAGCGCCTTGATAACTGATGTCAGTTGATGCTTCTGAGTCTACAACTCCCTCAACACCGGCTTGTTCTGAGCCGCTGTCCATTTCAAACGTTGGGATAGCAGTCTGCTCGATTGGTGCGATCAGAGATTGCGCTTTGTCATCTGGGGTTGGTTGGCTGAACATCCACCAATAACCACCACCAATTAACAACAGCAACAGGGCCACCACAATAGCGATATTGATTGGTGAGCCAATGATTGAGCGAATAATAATCCTTTTTTCCACTTTCAATTCTCCTAAAGCCATTAACTCGCCAGGCAGAGGTTGCGCTTTGTTAAATGCACGTCGCACACGAGTTTCAGACTCATCATCCACATATCGAATCACCAATGATTCAAAGAAATGTTCAGCTTCTGGTTGCGAAAGGTCATCGATCTCAAGATCGATAGGCTTATGTTGTTGGCCGTAACTTAGACGTGTGAGTAAGGTGTCTAGGTGACCAATTTCTGAGAAAAGAACGACATTGATCGTCCATTGGGGATTAGCTTGAGCTTCCAGTACCAACATCCATAGTTCGGATACCAATAGCTCAGAGAGTCGGTGGGCATCATCGACAACGATAACCACGCAACACGGCTCACCATCCAGCAACCTTGCTAGGCTATCAGACAAGGAGTCATGTTGATTAAATAGCGGATCAGAAACAATTTGGCTAAGAATAAGCGCGCGGCGTTGTTGGTCGTCTTGGCTTGGATGACAAAGCAGTAAACACTGATTTTTTTCTGTCGCCCACGCTTCGAGATAACGCTGTGCTAACCAAGAACGGCCAGAGCCAGGTTTACCAGCCACCGTTACTAGATTTGAACCAAAGTTAGTCAAAAGCTGTAAGCGCTCTAGCAGCTCAACTTGAGACTCTAACTCTAATACTCTTATTTCATGAGCCAAACTCATTGCGGATCCCTACTGATTAGATCGATCAGTAAAACGCTTCAGTTGCCTGGAGTTTAACTAGGCAACCTCACAACCAAATTTAAAGAGTACGGCAGAAATCAATCGCTTGTTTAATGATGTCCTGAGGCACATCAGCAACCACTTCAGCAGTACCAATACTTGTTGGCAATACCAGACGTAATTGACCAGACAGCACTTTCTTATCACGCATCATGTGCGTCATAAAGTCTTCAAAAGACATGCTTTCTGGCGTATGAACTGGCAGTTTCGCATTCTTAAGTATAGAAATAATTCGCTTAAGCTGCTGCTGAGTGATCAGTCCCTGTAACTGAGCAGTTTTCGCTGCCATTACAGTACCTGAAGACACAGCTTCACCATGTAGCCAATTACCATAGCCTAGCTCTGCTTCGATCGCATGACCAAATGTATGACCTAGGTTCAATAACGCTCTGATTCCTGACTCTTTTTCATCTAGGGCAACCACTTCAGCCTTAATTGCACAACAACGAGCAATTGCGGTAATCAGTACTTGTTCATCAAGTTGATAAAGTTTCTCTAGATTCTGCTCCAACCAATCAAAGAAGGCTTCATCGTAAATGATGCCGTATTTGATCACTTCAGCAATACCCGCAGCAAACTCACGCTCAGGAAGCGTTGATAAACAGTTGGTATCGATGATCACAGATTTTGGTTGGTAGAATGCACCGATCATGTTCTTACCAAGAGGATGGTTTACTGCGGTTTTGCCACCAACAGAAGAGTCCACTTGAGAAAGAAGCGTTGTCGGGATTTGAATGAAATCAATACCACGCTGGTAACAAGATGCAGCAAAGCCGACCAAATCACCGATAACACCACCACCTAAAGCAATTACCACCACATCGCGGCTGTAATTTCCTTCAAGCATGTAGCTCATCACTGAATTGAACGTTTCAAGCGTTTTGTATTGCTCACCATCAGGTAACTCTAGAAGAGATGTCTGACAGCCAACTTGATCCAGTAAAGATAGAATTTTATCAGCATAAAGAGGCGCTACTGTCACATTACTTATAACAACGACTTTCTGCTTGTCTGATAAAAAAGAAAGGTACGCCGGGTCGTCAAATAACCCGGCGCCAATAGAGATAGGGTAGCTACGCTCAGCTAGATTGACCGTAATCCGTTCCATGGGTTTGCTCTCCGAAAAAATGAACTTAACGTTCTTCTAGCATTTTTACGATCTGGTTGGCTACCACTTTTGCACTTTGGTCGTCAGTACGAACTGTGTAGTCCGCCACTTCTTCGTATAGTGCGTTGCGAGATACAGCTAGATCTTCTAGCACATCACGCGGGTTGTCTGTTTGAAGTAGAGGACGTTTCTTGTCGCGGTTTGTGCGAGCAAGTTGCTTTTCAATTGTTGTCTCTAGGTATACAACAATGCCTCGTGCAGATAGACGGTTACGGTTTTCTTTGCTCATCACTGAACCACCACCTGTCGCTAGAACAATACCTTGCTCTTCAGTCAGATCGTTGATTACAGATTCTTCGCGCTTACGGAAACCTTCTTCGCCCTCAACATCAAAAACCCATGCGATATCTGCGCCAGTGCGCTCTTCAATCACAGTGTCAGAGTCTAGAAACTCCATATGAAGTTGGGAAGCTAGGTGTCTACCAATTGTACTTTTGCCGGCGCCCATTGGGCCAACAAGAAAAATATTGCGTTTCTCAGCCATGTTTTTAGCAGTAATTTACAACGTTAATTCAATGACATCGCCACAAGGTAGGTCAGTACAAGTACTGAAATTAAAAGGCCCGTGGCACCGATTCCTCACAGATAATTCGTGATAAGACCCGAAATTATCAAGGTTAGGTGCCACTAATGCAACTTTATTTTTAATCTAATTGTACGTTACTGAATCACAACTTTAGGTGTAACAAAAATAAGCAGTTCACTTTTACCCACATTTTCGTAGCTACGACGGAACAATGCACCCAATAAAGGAAGGTCTCCCAGCAAAGGAACTTTATCGACTGTACTACTAACACTGTGTTGAAATACTCCACCAAGAACAACGGTTTCACCATTATTAACAAGCACTTGCGTACCTATTCTTTGGGTATCTATCGCGACCGCTTCCCCCGTTCCTGTTTTCACCACTTGCCCAGGGCTATCTTGAGTCACACTCAAATCCAGAACCAAGCGATTGTCTGGTGTGATTTGAGGGGTAACTTTCAAACTCAACACAGCTTTCTTAAATGCGACGGACGTGGCACCACTCGAAGAGGACTCTAAGTAAGGAATTTCAGTCCCTTGCTCAATATAAGCCGGCTTTTTATTGGTGGTGATTAAGCGTGGGCTAGAGATGATCTCCGCCTTAGACTCTTGTTGCAGTGCAGATAGCTCAAGATCGAGCAGCGTATCTGAACCAAGCTTAGCCACCTGAAACGCAATACTCGAGGCATTTGGCGATGTCGCCGCCAAATTCACGTTAAGGTAATCATCTATCACGCTGCTGCCATGATCATCATAAGGTGTAATGGCAGAAGGGTGATTACCTTCGATTGAACCACCAACGGTGAAGCTTCCATTGGTCGATGAAACGCCCCAGCGCACGCCGAGTTCATCAAGGTTACCTTCGGTTACGGTAACAATGCGCGCCTCTATCTGTACTTGCTTCACAGGGATATCTAACGACTCAATAATGCCGCGGATCACCGCAATGTTCTCTTCCAACTCGCGAATCAGCAAAGAGTTCGTGCGTTCATCTATGGTAATTGAACCGCGATCAGACAGCATACTCACCGCCCCTTCACCACCAATCATGTCAGCAATGTCGATGGCTTTAGCAAAGTTAATCTTGATGATTTCTGATTTAAGTTCCCCAAGCTCTTCTTCTAGGCGGGACTTTTCGAGCGCTTGCTGTTCTCTAAGATCCAGTTCTGCTTTGGGAGCGACCAAGATAACGTTGCCATCGACGCGCTTATCCAAGCCCTTAACTTGCAAGATAATGTCGAGAACTTGCTGCCAAGGAACACCATCCAAACGTAGCGTCAGGTTACCCGCGACCGAGTCTGATACCACCAAGTTGAACTTATTGTAGTCAGCAATCAACTGAAGGACATTTCGAACTGGGATATCTTGGAAGTTAATCGATATCAGCTTACTCTCTTTCTCAAGTATGCTTTTCTCCGTCGCAACTTCTTCAATTTTAGGCTTACTGACCTCCACCTCGATAAAGCGCCCCTTGAGGACATATTCGTATTCATAGTCACTGTTAATCGTTGCCAATAACCGAGTGCTTGGCGTCTCTTTGTATACTTCAATATCCTCAACCAGAGTCGCGAAGTCTTTGACGTCCAAAAGGTAGAGTTTGTCATCATCTACTTCTGTATTAATAAGTTCGATGCTCAAGCCTTCTTGTGCTCGCTGAACATCGACGACCGCGCTGCTGGTTGCTAGCTCAATGATAATGACAGCGTCTTTATCCTTGTTAACTCTAAAATCAATGTTCTCTAATTTATTAGTCGAGCTCTCTGCGTAACCAAATACGCTAAAAACCAATATCATGGACACAGCAAGACCTTGTAGAACTTTGCTCACTAATCCACTTATTCCTTTATTCATATTTACATCTCATATTCACATCATGTGACATTAGTTTATTTCAGAGCCAGCCTAACGTTGCGCTTATGCCAACAACCTAAACCATCTGGAAGAGTTTCATTAATCAGAACGTACTGGCTCGTCACCTTAGTAACTCGACCGTTGTTTAAACCAATAAACTGGCCTTTTTTCACATTGACGACATTGCCCTTAGGCGTTTGTACAAGCCCAAACACACTCTTTCCACTGCCCATCACACCTTTCAAGCGCAATTTACTCAGTGGGTATTTCTCCAACTTGCCACTACGTGCACGAGCGCTGGGTTGCCAGCAATCTTTCTTCACCAAGGGCTGGTTTTGCACGATCGCTTCTTTGGGTAGTTCAAAGGGAGGACGAAAAGCGCGTCGTTGGTAGGTTGCGGCTGAGAACTCAGTCGCAGGAACAAGCTGCTCAACCTCTTTTTTCGCTTTGAGCTCAACCTGCACCACAAAATCTTCTAATGAATCTTGATTGGCTTTGCAGCCTGACAACATCAGCAGTAATAAAGTTGAATAGAGCACGCTATTGAGCCTCATCGTTGACCTCCGACTTAAACTGGTAGGTATAAGCTCGAACTCTAAAGTGAAGTGTGCTGCTATCTTGGCTCACTCTCTGCCAACTCACATCATCAAAGCTGATGATTCGCGGGAGCTTGGCGATAGCTGCAGAGAAGTCACCTATCTCGTGGTAATCGCCAGTCAACTCGATATTAAGAGGTAAGCGGTATAAGAAGGCTTTATTTTGTTTTTCACCCCAGTCGATTCGGGTAAAGGTTAGTGAGTTATCTAAACCAAGCTCATTGACTGATGCCAACATGCTCGCCAACTCCTTTTGCACAGGCAGCTGTTCTAACAGGTAATCGTAGCGACTGGTTAGTTCATCCAGTTGGTCTTGAAGCTTAGGTAAAGCAGCAACCTTATTGGCTTTGATACGCAGTGTTGCTTTCAAGGTCTGCTCTTGCTGCTTCATTTGTTGTAGCTCATCATCCAAGGGCAGAATATAGAGCCAGGTTCCCAGCCCTTGAATGAGCGCCACCAGCAATAGAATCACCAATAACTGAGGCAACAGTGGCCACTCGGTGATCTCATCGATATCAAGCTCTTGCAGGCTCATCATGTTTTGAAAGCTAGCCATGGTTGGCCCCCTTAGCCTTTCGATGTGCAGTTGTGCTCTCTAATAACACAGGGCTGAACACGAAAGAAACCTTGAAGGTCTGAAACGCTTTATTGAAGCGCTTATGGTTATGGACAATAGAGTGCATCTCGACCTCTTTCAGGGATTCAGAGCGTTCTAAGTTATCCAGCATGGTGGCAAGACGAGCGGTACTGTCACTGATGCCGGCCATTTCAATCTCTTGGCCGTTCATCTTTATCTTGTCGACATACACGCCCTCAGGAATCAGCTTCGGCATCAAGTTCATAACGTCGGTGGTTTTATTGCGACCGAGCTGCAAAGATTCCACGACATCAAGCCGAGTCAAAATGGCTTTGTGCTCTTGCTCCGCGACTTTTAATGACTGAATCTGTCGGTCAAGCCCTGCAATGTATAGGTTGAGATAATTAAGACGAGCTTGTTGTTTAGCCTGTTGATCATGGGAATAGTTTCCGACTGCCCATTGCCCAGCCACAGCCACAATCACGCCAAGGATAACTAAATGGATAAAACGCTTTCGGTGTTGAGCACGAATCTCATCTCGCCAAGGTAGCAGATTAATTTGATGCAACATGCTTCTCTCCCTGCCATTTAAGTCCGCTCATCGCCATACCCGCAGCAATACCAAAATGTTGCCAATCCATTTGTAGGCGACACTTCCTCGCGACTTGATTCTCAAACAAGGATAAAGGATTCAATGATTCACAGCTCAGCTGAAAATGGCGTTCGAGCTCGTCGGTCACCATAGGCGTACTGGCGCCCTCGCCCATTAACCAAATACCAGAGATAGGTTGGTGAGCATTCACCGAGGAATAGATCTGCAACTGACGTTTGAGCTTCTCAATCAAGTTAACGATAAATTGATGAGTGTCCTGGGCACTGCCAAACTCAGCCTCAATATCATTGGGGTTTTCGATACTGCAAAGGTCTTGCGTACCAAAGGCGATGTCTTTATAGAAAGGGGAAGCCCCCTGAGGAATGATGCCCAGCGAGGTTTGATCAACACCAATGTCCACTAACAGCCAATTACTTTTCTCTGGGTACAAGCGTGAAGCAAGCTGCCACACATGAAGCAAACCATGCGCCTGCGTATCAACAACAACAGGTTTAAAGCCAGCCTTGATTAATGCCTCTGTTCGGCTATCGACCACTTCTTTACGAGTAGCATAAACCTGATAACTGCTCGTCGAACCTTTACCAAATCGTTTGTCTTCCAGCTTCACAAAATCTAAACTCAGCTCCTCGATGGGAAAAGGAGATTGATGGGCGAAGGTTTGATAAATCGAAAACTCTTTCTCTCTGTCTTCAAGTTCAGTCTCAATTTGCAGTACCTTGCTGATCACCGTGTTATCAGGTACCGAAATGGCGACATTACGACAGCCGAAAGGCAGCCCTTTCCTAAGTTCTTTGAGTTTCTTAACAGTTTTCTGATACTCCAAAGTATGGTTAGCTGTAAAAATGTCGTCCGAAATCGGCAGCTCTTTGTATCCCACTAGGGCATACAATTCCCCCACGGGTTTTAGCACCACAGCTCTGATGCTGTGGTGATTTATATCTATACCTGTAATTAATGATGAACCCATGTGACCTAGCTCCTGAAGTGCCAAGCATTTCGTTGATTATCTAGGGGTTGTGATTATTAGTTAAATAAGCGTTAATAAACGAAAGCTATTTTTTTAGCCTAGAGTACAAGGGTTTGCTGCTTATCAGCCTTAACTAATCAGGGATTATCCGGTGAAGTTCATAAAGCGATTATTCATATTTACATTGATTTGCATGATTCTTGGAGTCAGTACAATTTTTGGGTTTTATTACTACGTAAAAACAGAGTTGCCTGATGTTGCCACTTTGCGCGACGTAGAACTCCAAACTCCAATGCAGGTCTTCAGCCAAGACGGTAAGTTGATCTCCCAATTTGGTGAAAAACGTCGTATTCCAGTGACTTATGACGATATCCCTCGCCACTTAGTTGAGGCTTTAATTGCTACCGAGGATAGCCGCTTCTACGAACACCCTGGTATTGACCCAATCGGCATTACTCGTGCAGCTATCGTAGTAGCGATGTCAGGTTCGGCAAAACAAGGGGCGAGTACCATTACTCAGCAGCTTGCGCGTAACTTCTTCTTATCTAATGAGAAAAAGATCATGCGTAAGATTAAAGAGATCTTTATTGCGATCCATATCGAGCAATTGCTGAGCAAAGAAGAGATCATGGAGCTTTACGTTAACAAGATCTTCCTTGGTCACCGTTCGTATGGTTTTGGCGCAGCAGCACGCGTTTACTTTGGTAAAGATCTTCCGGATCTTACGCTGAGTGAGATCGCGACTCTGGCTGGTATGCCGAAAGCACCATCAACCATGAACCCTCTCTACTCTATTGAACGTGCGACTAACCGTCGTAACGTTGTATTGCGTCGTATGCTCGACGAAAAATACATCACTCAAGCCGAATTTGATGAAGCAAGCAATGAACAGCTTGTATCGAAGTACCACGGTGCAGAAATCGAACTGAGCGCACCATACGTGGCAGAAGTAGCTCGTGCTTGGATGGTTGAACGCTATGGTGAAGACGCATATACCTCTGGTATGAAGGTCTACACAACCGTTGATTCGAAGCTGCAAAAAGCGGCAAACCAAGCTGCGATTAAGAACCTACTTAGCTACGATGAGCGTCACGGCTACCGTGGTGCTGAAAAAGTACTTTGGCAAACCGCTCAATCGGCTTGGGACCACGACAAGATCGTTAAACACCTTAAGTCTCAACCAACCTATGGTGACCTAGT
Source organism: Pseudoalteromonas sp. G5_S1_14_S5 (assembly GCF_054968605.1). Taxonomy (NCBI): domain Bacteria; kingdom Pseudomonadati; phylum Pseudomonadota; class Gammaproteobacteria; order Alteromonadales; family Pseudoalteromonadaceae; genus Pseudoalteromonas; species Pseudoalteromonas sp. G5_S1_14_S5. The sequence continues at coordinate 40,249 of NZ_JBQKUM010000016.1, forward strand.
TCCTGCTGTAGTGACTACTGTTGATTCGAAAAGCGCTAAAGTATGGGTGAAGAATCAAGGCGAAGGCACGATCGAATGGCAAGGTATGAATTGGGCGCGTAAGTTCCTAACAGACGACCGCCAAGGTCCAGCACCTTCTCAAGCCAAAGAGATTCTTGCAGTTGGTGAACAAGTTTGGGTACGTCATGACGCCATCACAGGTAACGAAGTCTCTGAGGAAGCAACAGAAGAGTCAGTAACAACAGAATCTGACACTCCAGTAGTTTGGCGCCTAAGCCAAGTGCCGAATGCGAACACTGCATTCGTGGCAATGAATCCAAACAACGGCGCTGTATTGTCGATGGTTGGTGGCTTTAACTTCATACACAACAAATTCAACCGTGCGACGCAATCTATTCGTCAAGTTGGTTCTGGTATCAAGCCTTTCATTTACTCAGCTGCAATTGAGAAAGGCTTAACACTAGCTTCTCTTATCAACGATGCACCAATCAACCAATGGGATAAGAGCCAAGGTACGGCATGGCGACCAAAGAACTCACCACCAACTTACGTCGGCCCTACTCGTTTACGTATTGGTTTAGCTCAATCGAAAAACGTAATGGCGGTACGTGTACTGCGCGAAGTTGGATTAGATGATACTCGTAACTACCTAACTCGCTTTGGTTTTGATATCGATGAAGTGCCTCGTTCTGAAACTATTGCGCTAGGTGCTGGTAGTTTAACGCCAATGAAAGTAGCACAAGGTTACTCAGTATTCGCTAACGGTGGTTATTACGTTGAACCTTTCTACATCAGCCGCGTTGAGACTCCATTTGGCGAGACTGAGTTTGAAGCAACACCAAAAGTTGTCTGTAAAGAAGATTGCAAACAGACCATCACGACCGATCCAATGGCGGATGAGTTTGCCGAGCAAGATGTGGATGCGAAAGTGCAATACGCTCCTCAAGTTATCTCTGAGCAGAACGCATTCCTAGTTCGTGAAATGATGTACAGCAATATATGGGGCGGCGGTGATTGGAGTGCGGGAACCGGTTGGAACGGTACAGGTTGGCGTGCTCAACCACTGAAACGTCGTGATATTGGTGGCAAAACCGGTACAACTAACGACTCGAAAGATACTTGGTACAGCGGCTATGGCCCAGGCATGGTTGCAACGGTATGGGTTGGTTTTGATAACCACAACCGTAACCTAGGTCGTACTAAAGCGAACTCTAACCTTGGTAAGAACCAGATTACAGGTGCGGAAGCTGGTGCTAAGACAGCAGAGCCTGCGTGGGTAGACTTCATGGGTACGGCATTAGCAGGCATTCCAGCACAACGCAAAGAGATTCCAGAAAACATCGTTCGTGTTCGTATTGATCGTGATACAGGCTTACTGACCAACAAGTACGATAGCTCATCAATGTTTGAGTACTTCGTGAAAGGCACTGAACCTACTGAGTACATCACAGAGCGTTTCAATGATGATATCTACTCTACCTCTTCAGGTGAAACGGTAGAAGAGCTGTTCTAGATAGGGTTTATGAACCTAGCAAGATGAACCAATAAAAAGGGTTAATATGAATTCATATCAACCCTTTTTTGTCTCTGCTATACGGAGGTTAAGCTAAACGACCTTTTCCAACTGAGTGCGAATCGTCTCCGCCAGTTGCTCAAAGCGCCCTTTTAATGGAGACCCCGGACGGTACGCAACCACAATACGACGTGAAGGTGTTGGATTTACCGCTGGCACGTAGCACACGCCATCTTTCTGTTTTTCCTTCGGTACAGACAATTGAGGTAGCAAGGTAATCCCCGCGCCTGCAGCGACCATGTTACGCAGCGTCTCTAAGCTAGTCGCTTTAAAGCGCTCATCGTCTTTTGCACCCGCAGCAAAACAGAACCCTAAGGCTTGGTCTCTCAAACAGTGACCATCACCAAGTGCTAAGACTGTCTGTCCATTGAGTTGAAGCATGTCTACTGTGTCCTGCTGAGCCCACTCATGGTCACATGGAACCGCGACACTTAATGGCTCGTCATACACATCAATCTCTTTGAACACCGCCGTTTCATCAACTGCAGCCAGTACCAAGCAATCAAGCTTGCCATCTTCCAATTGGCTCACTAATTGATGAGTTTGCGCTTCATGCAGGTACAGCTCTAACTCGGGAAAGCTCTCTTTCAGGTGAGGGACAATCTTAGGCAGAATGTAAGGACCCACGGTTGGAATGAAACCAATATGCATTGGTCCGGTCATCGCTTCACCGTGGCCACTCGCCATATCCTTAAAAGTCTTCACTTCGTTGAGAATACGTTTGGCTTGTTCAACAAGTTGTAACCCTGATTCTGTAAATATGACCTTCCTTGGACTACGCTCGGTTAACTGAAGTCCGATTTCATCCTCTAGTTTGCGTATTTGACCGCTTAGTGTTGGCTGACTGACAAAGCACGCTTCTGCCGCTTTTCGGAAGTGTTTGTGCTCTGCGAGCGCCACCAAGTATTCAAAGTCACGAATGTTCATGATCAGTCTCTTACCTCAGGTTTAAAAAGAACAAGGGTTTTCATAGCAACATTTAAAAGAAAAATGCTCTTGATAGAATTTACCTATCAAAACCATAACATCAAACGATTAGAGCTATCAAAGAATTTATCTAATAATGGGCTCAACAAAACAAAACAAAACAGGGCAGCGAAAAGCGTTAAGCTCTACTAGAACAAAATTAAAATATTATTTAAGGAAATCAATATGTTTGCATCTAAAGAAGGTCAATCAATCCCTCAAGTAACATTCCCAACTCGCCAAGGTGATGCATGGGTTAACGTAACGACTGAAGAGCTATTCAAAGACAAAACAGTTATCGTATTCAGCCTACCAGGCGCGTTTACGCCAACTTGTTCGTCAAGCCACCTTCCTCGTTACAACGAACTACATTCAGTGTTCAAAGAGAACGGTGTTGATGACATCCTTTGTGTTTCTGTAAACGATACGTTCGTAATGAACGCATGGAAAGCAGACCAAGAAGCAGAAAACATCACATTCATCCCAGATGGTAACGGTGATTTCACAGATGGCATGGGTATGCTAGTTGAGAAAAACGACATCGGCTTCGGCAAACGTTCATGGCGCTACAGTATGCTGGTTAAGAACGGCGTGGTAGAGAAAATGTTCATCGAAGAAGACGTACCAGGCGACCCATTCAAGGTTTCTGATGCAGACACTATGCTGAACTACATTGATCCGGAGCACAAAGAGCAAGAGTCAATCACAGTATTCACTAAGCCTGGCTGTCCTTTCTGTATGAAAGCGAAACAGAACCTAATCGACAAAGGTCTAAACTACGAAGAAGTCGTACTAGGTAAAAACGCTACTACTGTAAGCCTACGTGCAATCTCTGGTCGCACAACGGTTCCTCAAGTATTCATCGGTGGTAAACACATTGGTGGTAGCGAAGAGCTAGAAACTTTCTTAGGCTAATCACTGCCAAATGGCTAACCCACCCACTTGTGGGTTGGCTAACCCTATCGGGTTGAATCAAGCTTGTGGCTCGCATTTACCACAGTCACAAGCTAAACCTAATCAAACAGAATCACAAAACTGACCCGCTATCCTGACTCACTGAAATATCACATGAGTTGGAGGGGGGCATTCACACTAAATTTAGCCATTGCGAGAGAAAATTATTATGAAACAAGTCAATGTAGATGTAGCAGTTATCGGGGGCGGTACGGCAGGTCTAGGATCATACCGCGCTGCAAAAGCACACACTGACAGTGTCGTGATGATTGAAGGCGGCCCTTACGGTACAACCTGTGCTCGTGTTGGTTGTATGCCATCTAAACTGCTTATTGCCGCTGCGGAGAGCGTACACCAAATCGAGAAAGCTCCGGCTTTTGGCGTTCACCCACAAGGCGATATCGTAATTAATGGTCGTGAAGTCATGGACCGAGTGAAGTTTGAACGTGACCGTTTTGTTGGTTTTGTTTTAGAAGGCGTCGATGAAATCCCAGAGCAAGATAAGATCTCTGGCTACGCAAAATTCTTAGATGACAACACACTTCAAGTTGATAACCACACAGTGATCACGGCAAAGCGTATTGTTATCGCAACCGGCTCTCGCCCTGCATACCCTGCTGTTTGGAATGAACTTGGCGACCGCCTAATCATTAACGACGACGTATTCAGCTGGGACGATTTACCAGAGTCCGTTGCCGTATTTGGCCCTGGTGTTATTGGCCTAGAGCTTGGTCAGTCACTGCATCGTCTAGGTGTTAAAACCAAACTGTTCGGTCTGGGTGGTCAAGTTGGCCCAGTCACTGACCCAGAGATCATGGCTTACGCAGATAAAGCCTTTAATGAAGAGTTCTACCTAGATGCCGACGTGAAAATCGAAAGCATGAAGCGTATTACCAATGAATCGGGTGAGCCACGTGTCGAAATTCAGTTCATCAATAAGCAAGGTGAGCTAGAAACCAACATCGTTGAGTACGTGCTGGCTGCAACAGGTCGTCGTCCTAACACGGATAAACTTGGTTTAGAGAATACCTCTCTAGAGCTTGATGAGCGCGGTGTACCAGTTGCAGACCACTACACACTGCAAACATCGTTACCATCAATCTTTATTGCGGGCGATGCTAGCAATCAACTACCTCTGTTACATGAGGCAGCAGACCAAGCGCGCATTGCCGGCGACAACGCAGGTCGCTTCCCTGAGATTCGTGCGGGCCTGCGCCGCTCTAAAATCTCAGCGGTTTTCTCTGACCCGCAAATCGCGATGGTTGGTGAAACGTACAAAGAAATCACCACCCGACTGGGCACATGTGGCTGTTTCGCAACGGGTGAAGTGTCTTTCGAGAACCAAGGCCGCTCACGAGTGATGCTACGCAACAAAGGTATTCTGCACGTTTACGGCGAGCAAGGTACAGGTCGCTTCCTTGGTGCTGAAATGATGGGACCAGACGCAGAACACTTGGCGCACTTGTTAGCATGGGCACACCAAAACAAGATGACGGTTTCTGAAATGCTAGACATGCCGTTCTATCACCCAGTAATCGAAGAGGGTGTACGAACTGCACTACGTGACCTCAACGCGAAACTGCACTTAGGTCCAGAGATGGTGAAACACTGTCTAGACTGTGGTCCAGGTTGTTAATCTCGGTCGATTGAGACAGAACGCATAGATTAGATATTAAAAAGGAAAGCCATTGGCCTTCCTTTTTGTTTTTGGCAACGAGCAAATAACAGATTCCCGATTACGCTCCTTCGTCGCTTTCGGGAATGACGCTGGTTTATTTGTACAACTAAACCAAAACTTAATCCGTCGTTCCAGAACTGAAGGACGAAGTATCTAGAGCCTCTTTCACACATAAACAGAGATTCCCGACTACGCTCCTTCGTCACTATCGGGAATGACGTTGATTTAGTTAAGCAACTAAGCCAAAACTTCGTCCGTCGTTCCAGAACTGAGGGACGAAGTATCTGGAATCTCTTAAAACCGTTACTTGCCGCTAAATGCGAGAGAATTACTTCTCAGCTGCAATCACAGAGATCTCAACCAGTAGTGCTTCACGAGCCATATCGCCAGTCACACATGCGCGAGCTGGAGCGTGACCTTCTGGAACCCATGCATCCCATACTGCGTTCATCTCTTGGAAGTCTTTCATGTCTTTCAAGTAAATCGTTGCTGACAGCATGTGCTCTTTGTCGCTGCCTGCTTGCTCAAGTAACGCTTCTACTTTGTCCAGCATCGTCTGTGTTTGTTCTGTAATGCCTTTTGTAGCATCCGCACAAACTTGGCCACATAGGTAGATAGTACCGTTGTGTTTTACAATACGGCTCATGCGTTGCTTGGTTTCTTGGCGCTCAATCATCGATCTTCTCTCTCTATGTCACCGTGATCCAATATCTTGTGACGTATTATTATCAGGGCAATAAGCATAACGCGAATCAAGCCCAAGATGACATGTCTTCATTGCAATAAAAATGAAAAAATCTTCAACAAACTCGGTCGTTGCCAACGTTGTATGAATCAACTCACGGTGTTGACGATATTGAGTTGGGGAGTATGGTGGCTGTTTTTCAGGGAAAACCCAAAAATCATCAATGCCATCGTTTTGACGATGGCAGCTTTCGCATTCAGTGGCTTATTGTCGCTGCATTGGATAATGAAGTTTTTGGTACTGCCTTTGAGAAGCAAAAAGCGTTAGCTGAGGTATTTATAGGACAGGCGGCCATCTCAATTATCGATCTCTTACCTTTCGCCAAACTGCAGATAGAAAAAAGCCCCAAAACCAATCGGTTTTGGGGCTTTCTTAGAAAATTCTAAGAAAAAGCAGTGGTACTTTAATAGACCGGGCTTTTCTTAATTTGTTCCCAAAAAAGATCAGATTTTTTATCTTTTTTTAGGGCCCATAAAATCAAGGTGTTATGCAACATTCACCTTAGCAATTATCTGCTCGACCAAGTTCACTTCCAAGGCGACTTCATCACATGCATGTTGGCGAGGACACTGGTCACAATCTTTCAGTACCTTCTCAGGCAGCAGAGATTTCGATGTTGGTAAGAAGTCATGCTTCATAAAGAACTCAGGTGTACGGGTCAGCACAAACACTTTCTTAATCGCCATTTGTCGTGCTTTCTCAACCAAGTGCTGAACAATCGCGGTACCTTGACCTTGACCTTGCCAGCCAGCTTCGACACCCAATGATCGAATTTCAGCTAAGCCAGAGTCATAGACATAGAGCGATGCACAACCGGTCACTTCACCATGATGTTCTGCGACGGCGAATGAGCCAATATCACGCACCAGTTCATTACGAGAGCGAGGCAGGTTTTCACCCATGTTCGCCCAGTAAGCAACCATGCCTTCCAACGCTTCAATATCAGTCAAACGAGCAGGACGAACCTTAACGATAGAGGTATCACGTTGCGCCAAACGCTTCTCAGCTTGATCAACTGCGTAAGCCACTTGCTTCGGAGATACACCACCTAGCGCACTACGTTTCTCAAGACACGATTCAATGGTCAGGATGTCGTACACATCCTCTTCTATCACCTCAGAGAACTCTTTCATCTCTGCAATGGTTAACTCTTCTAGAGCGCAGCCTTTCGCAATCGCCGCAACGACGGTTACGCCTACGATATGGTGAGCTTCACGGAAAGGAATGTTTTTCGCTACAAGGTAATCGGCCAGTTCCGTAGAATTCGCATAACCCTGCTTCGCCGCTTCAAGTGTACGCTCGCCGTTCACTTTGATGCAGTCAAAACACAACGCCGCCATTTCCATACAGTCATTCCAAGTGTCTAAAGCGTCGAACAGACCTTCTTTATCTTCTTGCATGTCTTTGTTGTAAGCCAAAGGCAATGCTTTTACTGTCATCATCATGCCAGCAAGTGAACCGTATACACGGCCTGTTTTACCACGGATAAGCTCTAGTGCATCTGGGTTTTTCTTCTGTGGCATCAGAGATGAACCTGATGTCACGGTATCCGCTAACTCGATGAAGTTTGATTCACCAGAGTTGTAGAAAATCATATCTTCTGCAAGACGAGAAAGGTGAAGCATAGAGATAGAAGCGATCGACATCAGTTCCATCACATGGTCACGGTCTGATACTGAATCTAGAGAGTTGCGCGTTGCACGACGGAAACCTAAGTTGTGAGCTAACTCTTCACGGTCCATCGGGTAAGCGGTTCCTGCAAGGGCACCAGAACCCAGCGGACATGTATCTAGACGCTTAATCGCATCATTCAAACGCGAGTAATCACGCTCAAACATTTCAACGTAAGCCAAACACCAGTGAGCAAACGTTACTGGCTGAGCACGTTGTAAGTGAGTGTAGCCAGGAAGCACGGTACCTTGATGCTGAGAAGCAACATTAACCATTTGGCTCTGCAGGCGATCAAGCGCCAACAGTAGTTGATTACCTTGCTGACGACACCACAGTTTCAGGTCTGTCGCCACTTGGTCATTACGAGAACGGCCAGTGTGAAGCTTTTTACCCAAATCACCGACTTTGCTGATAAGTTGTTGTTCAACCCAGCTATGAATGTCTTCTGCATCAGAACGTAGAATCTGCTCCGGGTCTTCCATCACCTCAAGTTTTAGCTCATTCAGTGCTAACTCAAGCTTCTGCTGCTCTTCTTCTGTTAATACGTTGACCGACAGTAGAGCTTTAGACCAGGCAATTGAGCCCACAATGTCTTGCTCAGCCAATCGGTAATCAAAACGAAGAGAATCGTTAAAATCTTTAAACCGCGTGTCTGCTGCTTGGGTAAATCTACCGCCCCATAATGCCATTGTGTATCTCCTAATTGCACAGTGCTCACTGTTTTTGCAAATGATAATTCTGATTAAGATTCAGTATTTTTCTGATGGTTTAAACTTACGGCAATTCAAAATGAAAATAAAGTATTAATTCATTTTATTCACATATTTATTCACCCAAAAATTCATCCATTGATTCTTTACAGCGTAGAGCACGAATTATATGCCATCCCATAGTAAAAACCGAAGCTGATTTATTAGGCGATTAGAAAGTAAAAAGCCCACTCACTAATCAATAGTGAGTGGGCTTTGCATAATCATGTCTGTTTACTGGCCTTCAATATTTCAGTGAAGGCTAGCTTACTAACTCATTGTTAGCATTACTTTTGGCTATTCAGAGCACGGATACGGCTTGATAGCGAGTAAAGGCGGATGAAGCCTTCAGCATGGCTTTGGTCGTAAACTTCATCTTCACCAAAGGTTGCAAACTCTTCTGAGTATAGGCTGTTGTCAGAACGCTTCTGAGTTACCGTTGCATGGCCTTTGTAAAGCTTAACAACTACCTCACCGTTAACGTCTTGCGCTAGCTCTTCTGTCGCAGCAAGAATTGACTTACATAGTGGAGTGAACCAACGACCATCGTATACAAGGTGAGAAGCTTTAACGCCTAGCTCTTCACGGAACTCAAATGCTGCTTTATCAAGAACCAGTTGCTCTACTGCACGCAGTGCTTCCATCATGATAGTACCACCCGGAGTTTCGTAACAACCACGTGACTTCATACCAACAAGACGGTTCTCTACGATATCGATACGACCAACACCGTGCTTAGCACCCTTCTCGTTCAGGTAAACCAGTGCGTTGTATGGCGTCATTGTTTCACCGTCAACGGCAACCACTTCGCCTTTTTCTACTTTAAGCGTTACTGTTTCAGATTCGTTTGGCGCTTGCTCAGGATCTACCGTCCAAGCCCAGCAATCTTCGTTTGGCGCGTTCCATGTATCTTCTAGTACGCCACCTTCTGTAGAGATGTGCCATGCGTTTGCATCACGCGAGTAAATCTTAGTCAGAGAAGCAGTACAAGGAATGTTACGCTCAGCTAGGTAATCCAGACATTCTTCACGGCTCACTAGATCCCATTCACGCCATGGTGCAATTACGTGTAGATCTGGTGCTAGTGCAGCAAATGCACCTTCAAAACGAACTTGATCATTACCTTTACCCGTACAACCGTGACACAGTGCGTCTGCACCTACTTTACGCGCAACTTCAACCTGGGCTTTAGCAATGATTGGACGAGCCATTGAAGTACCTAGTAGGTATTTTCCTTCGTAGTAAGCACCGGTTTTTAGCGTTGGGAAGATGTAATCAGCAACCATCTCTTCTTTAAGGTCAGCGATGTAACACTCAGAAGCACCCGAAGCTTTTGCTTTCTCTTCAATACCTTCTAGTTCTTCAGCTCCTTGACCAACATCCGCGACAAACGCCACGACTTCACAGTCATAGTTCTCTTTCAACCATGGAATGATTACTGATGTGTCTAGACCGCCAGAGTAGGCTACTACAACTTTCTTTACGTTAACTTTGCTCATTTTCTTTCTCCTAGTTTCCATACTGCACATGGCGGTCAGCGTTGGAAATGACTTCATAATTATATGTTTATTTAATTTGTCTAAATTCTTTAAGTAGTGACTCGCAGTGAGGCCTACTGAGGTAAAAACTGTGTTCCTATGCTTTTACCTGAAAACAGTTGTGTTAGCTTTTCTGGGTATCGCCACGTCGCGACTTCGATTGGTCGTCCAAGGTCGTTAGCAGCTTCTAGTGCGGCTTGCACCTTCACGATCATGCCATCAGTAATCACTTTACCTTCGATAAGGTCATCAGCTTGCTGCTGGTTAAGGCTTGGAATTAGGTGGCCTTTGCCATCTAGTACGCCACTGACATCAGAAAGCAGTACCAGCTCTGCATCAAGTGCGCCAGCAACAGCAACCGCAGCTTGATCAGCATTCACATTCATCAGTTGACCTTGCTCAGTAAGACCAATGGAACTAATGATTGGCAGTGCGCCAGTATTCAGAATGGCTTGTAGAACTGTTGAATCACCTGGCTCAGCTTTGCCAACTGCGCCCAGTTCAGGGTTCAATTCGCTCACTTTGCATAAACCACCATCAGCTAGGCTCAAGCCAACGGCATTAATACCATCTTTAATCGCCTGACCTTGCAGTAATTTGTTCGCCGTGCCCGCTAGCGCGCCAGCAATAACAGCAATCTGATCATAAGGAGTAACGCGTAAACCTTCTTTCTTAGCGGTCTCAAGGTTCAACTTATTCATCAAATCATCAACAAGGTAACCACCGCCGTGAACAATCACGATAGGTCGTTGTGCTTCTTGTTGGTAAGCAGAGATAGCACCAAATAACTTGCTAAGTGTTTCACCACAAGATAGCGCAGCGCCGCCTAACTTTATGACTAATGGTTGATTATTAAAGCTCATATCTAGATTCCTTTACACTAACGCAGTTAATGGCGCAAAACCATAACGTAAATTTAAACACTGCATCGCTTGGCTAGATGCACCCTTCAATAAGTTATCAATCGCTGAAACAACGATGATGTGTTGACCTTGTACCTTCCAACCTAAATCGCAGAAAGGTGTCTGTTCTACATCTTGGATTCTTGGCAATGCCTCTTCGAGCAACCTTACGGCTGGCTTGCCTTGGTAAGCTTGTTCAAAGGCATCTTGTACCTGTTGTTCTGTCACGCCCTGAGCCAGCTTCATAGTAATGGTCGCTAAAATGCCGCGCTTAAAGTTTCCTAGGTGCGGAGTGAAAATCACATCACACCCTAAATGTGCAGCCATTTCAGGTTGATGACGGTGGTTAAATACACCATAAGCTTGCAGGCTCACTTCGCAGAAGCTGTTGACCATGGTCGCCTTGCGCCCTGCTCCACTGACACCACTGGTCGCGTTAATCACAGGCCACTGGTTCTCGTCTAGTAACTTAGCTTCAACCAAAGGCTTAATCGCCAGTTGTGATACGGTTGGGTAACAACCTGCGACTGCAACAAGCTGAGCTTCTTTTATTTCTTGTTCGTTCCATTCAGCTAAGCCGTAAGCCGCTTTGTCTAGCCACTGTTCGTGTTGATGTTCAAAGCCGTAAAACTCTTGGTAGAAGTTTTCGCCTTTAACTCTAAAAGCACCCGATAGGTCGAATACTTGGCAATCATTCTCTAAAAAGATAGGAGCTAGGTCATGACTCACTTCATGTGCTGTCGCTAGGAAAATCACATCAGACTGTTTTGCCACTTCTTCTGGATTAGTCAGCGGCTGAACTGGCATATCAATCAAGCCCGTTAGCTTACCGTGTAGCGATGCAATAGGTTTACCTGCGTCTACACTATTGGCTGAGACATACAAACCTGATAGCGTGAGCTCAGGGTGTCTGTTTATCATTAGAGCCAGTTCTGCTCCTGTGTAGCCGCTTGCGCCAATGATCGTGGTTTTCAACATCTCAACACATCCATTTCCGAGGTAAGTTACATTTCAAAATTTGACTATTCATACTTAATCCCTGGCTTTATTTGATTTATTATGCATTAAATATGATTTAATATGTGTTTTACCGACTTATAGTTTTCCTGTCAATAGTAGAAGTGAAGATATTATGCAATTACCGAGTTTCCTTGAGGTCTATAAAGGCCTAATTTCCACCGACTCTATTAGCTCTACTGATCCAAGCTGGGATCATGGCAACGAGAAAGTGATCGAAAAAATGGTTCAATGGTTTAAAGACCTGGGCTTTAGCGTAGAAGTCGTGGAAGTTGAGCCAGGCAAGCATAATATGATCGCAAAAATGGGCTCGGGTGAAGGCGGCTTATTATTTGCTGGACACAGCGATACCGTTCCATTTGATGAAGGGCGTTGGAATTTCGACCCTCACGCACTGACAGAACACAACAATCGCTTCTACGGGTTGGGCACTGCCGATATGAAAGGCTTTTTCGCCTTTATCTATGAAGCTGTAAGAAAGATGGATTGGAGCAAACAGACCAAGCCACTTTATGTATTGGCAACCTGTGATGAAGAGACCACCATGCTAGGTGCGCGTCACTTCACTGAAAATGCACCGTTTAAACCGGATTACTGCATCATTGGTGAGCCAACTAGCCTAGTGCCGATTCGTGGGCACAAAGGTCACGTGGCGAATGCCGTGCGCGTAACCGGTAAATCAGGTCACTCTTCAGATCCAGCATTAGGCGTTAATGCCATCGAGATCATGCATGAAGTCTTGTTTGCTTTAATGCAGTTGCGCGACAAATTAATTAAAGAGTACCACCATCCAGGGTTCGCCATTCCAAGCCCAACACTAAACCTAGGCCATATTCATGGTGGTGACAGCGCTAACCGTATCTGTGGCTGCTGTGAGCTGCACTACGACGTACGTCCTCTGCCAGGTATCAGCTTAGACGGTTTAGATAACATGCTGCGCAGCGCGCTGAAAGAAGTAGAAGCAAAATGGCCGGGCAGAATTGAAATTACACCACTGCATGAGCCAATCCCAGGTTATGAGTGCCAACACGACCATCCGTTTATCGGCGGCATGGAGTCAGTATGTGAAGTTGAATCGCAAACCGTCAACTACTGTACTGAAGCGCCTTTCCTACAAGAGCTATGTCCAACCTTGGTATTGGGTCCGGGTTCGATTGACCAAGCCCACCAGCCGGATGAATTCTTAAGCTTCGATTTCATTGACCCAACGATTGATATTTTAGGTAAATCAATCCGTAAATATTGTTTCTAGTTATTGCTACCTATACGATACTTTTTTATAAAAGCTGCCCCAAAAGGTGGCTTTTATTCTGTTATCCCCGCTATAAGCTGATCTTGTAATTAAATTTCACTTTATTCCGAAGTATTGAAAAATTTACTTCTCCCGCATTTCGAAAACTAATAATTACAAACTTAGAATGCTTTATTTGACTAGATACAGCAGTTTTCGCTAGATTGTGTACTTAACAAGGAACAATGGATGTAACTTTTTTACGAGGCAGGATGACAATGAACGAGAAATACGCCGCTCTCAAGAGTAACGTAAGCATGCTGGGACGCTTGCTAGGTAACACAATCCAAAATGCACACGGTGACGTTATCTTAGAGAAAGTGGAAACTATCCGTAAACTTTCCAAATCCGCCCGCGCAGGGAACCAGGCTGATCGTGACAGCTTAGTTGAAGAAATCAAAAACCTGCCAAACGAACAACTGACCCCTGTTGCTCGTGCATTTAACCAATTTCTCAACCTCACTAACATGGCAGAGCAATACCACACTATCTCTCGCCACTGTGAAGAGCATGTTTGTGAACCAGACGTGCTGCAATCTCTATTTTCCAAATTAAGCCAGAACGACATCAGTAAGCTAGATGCAGCTCAAGCCGTTCGCGACCTGAACATTGAACTCGTTCTAACGGCGCACCCAACAGAAATCACTCGTCGCACCATGATCAACAAGTTGGTAAAAATCAACGAGTGTCTGTCTAAATTAGAGTTAAGCGACCTATCACAAAAAGAGCGCGCGAAGACCGAACGTCGCCTAGAGCAGTTGATCGCTCAAGGTTGGCACTCAGATGTGATTCGTCAGCAACGCCCTACGCCACTTGATGAAGCGAAATGGGGCTTTGCAGTAGTAGAAAACTCACTATGGGAAGCCGTTCCTGACTTCCTACGCGAAATGGATGGTCGACTAAAAGGCTACCTTGGCGAAGGCCTGCCAATTGATGCTCGCCCTGTACACTTCTCATCTTGGATGGGCGGTGACCGCGATGGTAACCCATTCGTAACGCACACCATCACCAAAGAAGTACTGCGCCTATCTCTCTGGAAAGCTGCAGACCTTTACTTGGGTGACATTAACGAGCTGATTACCGAACTATCGATGACTAAGTGCAATGATACCGTTCGTGAACTAGCTGGTGATGAGCACGAAGCGTACCGTGCCATTCTGAAGAACCTAAGTACTCTGCTGAACAACACACTAGAAGTACTAGATGCAAAACTGCATAACACTGAAGTTCCGAAGAAAGAAATACTACAGAACATCGACCAACTTTGGACTCCGCTTTACGCGTGTTACCAATCGCTGCATGAGTGTGGCATGGGCGTAATCGCAGACGGTTCCCTGCTTGATACCTTGCGCCGCCTAAAAGCGTTCGGTGTCCACCTAGTTCGTCTCGATGTTCGTCAAGAAAGTACCCGTCACTCAGATGTACTGTCTGAACTGACTCGCTACCTAGGCATTGGCGATTACGACCAATGGAGCGAGCAAGACAAGATTGCTTTCTTAACCAATGAATTAAGCTCTAAGCGCCCGCTACTTCCTCGCGATTGGGAACCATCTGAGCAGGTTAAAGAGGTTTTAGACACCTGTAAGGTCATTGCTGCTCAACCTCGTGAAGCCTTCGGTGCTTACGTAATTTCTATGGCTCGTACTGCATCAGACGTGCTGGCTGTTCACTTGCTACTGCAAGAATGTGGCTGTCCGTACCGAATGGACGTATGTCCACTGTTCGAAACGCTAGACGACTTGAACAATTCAGAAGCAGTAATGAAACAGCTAATGAGCATCGACTTGTACCGTGGCTTCATCCAAAACCACCAAATGGTGATGATCGGCTACTCAGACTCAGCAAAAGATGCTGGCGTAATGTCTGCCGGTTGGGCGCAGTATGATGCGATGGACAAGCTAGTTAAGGTTTGTGAAGAAGAAGGCATTGAGCTGACACTCTTCCACGGTCGTGGCGGTACGGTTGGTCGTGGTGGTGCGCCAGCACACGCTGCACTGCTTTCTCAGCCACCTAAGAGCTTAAAAGGCGGCCTGCGTGTAACTGAGCAAGGTGAAATGATCCGCTTTAAGCTTGGCTTGCCAGATGTTGCTGTAAACAGCTTCAACCTGTACGCAAGTGCGATTCTAGAAGCGAACCTTCTGCCGCCACCAGAGCCAAAACAAGATTGGCGCGACCTAATGGAAGTACTATCTCAAGTCTCTTGTGAAGCTTATCGTAACGTGGTTCGTGGTGAAGAGAAATTTGTTCCTTACTTCCGTCAAGCAACACCAGAGTTAGAGCTAGGTAAACTGCCTCTAGGTTCTCGCCCTGCTAAACGTAACCCGAACGGCGGCGTAGAAAGCCTACGTGCAATCCCATGGATCTTCTCTTGGAGCCAAAACCGCTTGGTACTTCCTGCATGGTTAGGCGCTGGTGAAGCGATTCAATACTCAGTAGACCAAGGTCACCAAGCCCTACTTGAAGAAATGTGTCGCGAATGGCCATTCTTCTCTACTCGCCTGGGTATGTTGGAAATGGTGTACTCGAAGTGCAACATGGAGATCGCTAAGTACTACGACCAACGTCTTGTTGACGAAGAGCTATTACCTCTGGGTGAATTACTGCGCGAACAGCTGAAAAAAGACATCAAGACCGTGCTAAATGTAGAGAACAACGAAAACCTGATGCAGAGCGACCCTTGGGGGCTTGAGTCAATTCGCCTACGTAACATCTACGTAGAGCCATTGAACATGCTTCAAGCTGAGCTGCTGTACCGTACTCGTAAGAGCGAAACACCACCAGCAGAGTTAGAAGAAGCGCTAATGGTGACCATTGCAGGCATTGCTGCAGGCATGCGAAACACCGGTTAATTAGTGATTCACACTACAAAACAGACAAAAGGTCGCCCAGTGCGACCTTTTATTTCAAAAAAACAACCATAATGAGTTTTTTGTCAGTTTTTTGGATTATTTTATCCATGTATTCTACTTTATGCTTATTATTTAGATATACTACAGCTCTACTGTGGAAACACTCAATAATCATAATCTGCAGTACTTTGACCAATAAACTGGTCGACCTAGGTGATAAACGGCTTTGTAAGGTGACATAACCAACCCATGAGTTGGTACAACTTAAACATAACCAATATAACGTGCCACTAGAAGCACACTTGATGTTTAAGTATTTGTTTACTGTTTACCATTTGGATTTCAGACATGTCATTACCACACGTAATTTTAACCGTTCTAAGTACACGCGACGCTACTGGTTACGATATCACAAAAGAATTCTCTGCAAGCATAGGTTACTTCTGGAAAGCTAGCCATCAACAAGTTTACCGCGAGCTAAATAAAATGGCTCAGAACGAACAGGTGACTTGCGTGCTTGAACCTCAAGAAGGCAAACCTGATCGTAAAGTTTACTCTATCACCGATGCTGGCCGTAGTGCTCTGGGTGAATGGTTTGAACAGCCGACTGCACACCCAACTGTTCGTGATGAGTTCTCAGCTAAGCTAATGGCTTGTGCTGTACAACCTTCTGACGCGTACCGTGTACAACTTTCTGAGCTTGTAGAAGAGTCTCGCAAACTGGTTTCTCACTACAAAGAAATCGAAGCGGCTTACTACGCAACGCCATCAACTCTAGACAAGCAAGCTCGCCTTGAGCGCCTAACACTTCGTCGTAACCTACTTATCCGTGAAGCATGGATTTTATGGGCAGAAGAAGTACTGCTTGAACTTGGTGCTATCGCTTAAGCAGAAGCTAGAAGCTAGAAGCTAGAAGCTAGAAGCTAGAAGCTAGAAAAGTAAAAGGCTTGAACTCTTAGAGTCCAAGCCTTTTTTGTATCTGTAGGGTTTGAATTTTACAGCGATGCTTTTATGAGAGTTTGGGCTCTACTTCTTAGGTCTTGCTTAAAGCGCAGCAACCTGTGGGCGTACACCTAACGTATGGCAAAGTGCATAAGTCATTTCTGCACGGTTTAGCGTGTAGAAGTGGAAGTCTTTTACCCCTTCACGGCTCAGCGTACGAACCATATCGATCGCTTGGCTGGCACCGACTAATTGGCGAGTCGTTGGGTCATCCTCCAAACCTTCAAATTGCTTCGCCATCCAACCCGGTACTTTTACGTTGTTCATAGCTGCAAAGCGAGATGCTTGCTTAAAGTTAGAAACCGGTAAGATGCCCGGTACAATCTCAACATCAACGCCAGCCGCTACACAACGGTCACGGAAACGTAGGTAACTTTCCACATCAAAGAAAAACTGGGTAATAGCTCGGTTAGCACCGGCATCTACTTTACGTTTTAGGTTGATAAGATCAGACTGAGCGCTTTTTGCTTCAGGGTGAACTTCAGGGAATGCCGCGACTGAGATATCAAAGTCATGGCGAGATTTCAGTAGCTCAACTAAGTCAGATGCGTACATTTCTGGTGCACCACCGCCAGGTGGAATATCACCACGCAACGCAACGATGCTCTCAATACCATTTGCCCAGTAGTCGTCAGCAATTTGGATTAGCTCTTCACGGCTCGCATCAATACACGTTAGGTGTGGAGCAGCAACAAGACCGGTTTGGTTTTTAATCTCTTTAATGATTGAGTGGGTGCGGTCACGCTCGCCCGAGTTTGCACCGTAAGTTACTGATACAAATTTTGGTTGCAGCGTTTTAAGACGGTGAACAGAATTCCACAGGGTCTCTTCCATCTTTTCACTGCTTGGTGGAAAAAACTCAAATGACACATTGATGTTGTCAGAAAGCTCAGCGATATTCTGATTTAAAGCGTCGATATGACTAGCGTGTGTGTATCCCATCTTACTCTCCCTGTGGCAAAAGCAACCACTAAAATCTCAAATCCCCAAACGACGTTTAGACGTCTATATGTCCACAGAATGTATTGAATACGATTTAAAGTCAACAGATCCATTATGAATTTTTCTCAAGTAGATCGTGAGTAAAACTCAAGTCGTTAGATGTGTCGCAAAGCAGCAATAAGGATGAAAAAAGGCTGAGAAACACATCGTGCTTTCAGCCTTATTTATCTTAGTGAATAGTATGCTATTTACGTTTCATAGCAAATGATCTGAGTATTAGAACAGGCTCGACATTCGGTTCAAATCAGACTGAATTGCGCCAGCCGTTACTTCACGTCCAGCGCCTGGGCCACGAATAACCAATGGGTTATCTTTGTACCATTTACTCTCAATCGCAAAGATGTTGTCGCAAGGCAGCAAGTTCGCCAGAGCGTGCTCTTTCGATAACGCCTCAACACCTACCGTTGCTTTACCGTTCTTCTCTAAACGTGCGACGTAACGTAGCACCTTTTGTTGAGAATGTGCTTTCTCTAAACGCTCAGCCAGCTCTTCACTCAAAACAGAGGCTTTATCAAAGAAGTCATCCACCGATAGGTCTTGCAACTCTTCAGGGACTAGTGATTCTACTTTTACGTTTTCAGGTTCAATATCTAAACCCGACTCACGAGCCAGAATCACTAATTTACGCATCACGTCGGAGCCGTCGAGGTCAGCACGAGGATCTGGTTCTGTCAGACCTTGTTGCCATGCTAAATCCACCAGCTCGCTGAACGGCACCGTGCCATCAAACTGCTGGAACAACCAAGACAAAGTGCCTGAGAAGATACCCGACAGCGCAATAATATCGTCGCCACTTTCACGTAAGTCACGTACAGTGTGGTTAATAGGTAAGCCCGCACCAACAGTCGCGTTGTACAGCCAATGGCGGCTGATCTTAGCGAATACATCTTGTACCTGATGGTAGTACTCACTTGATGCTGAGCCAGCGACCTTGTTCGCCGAGATGAGATGAATACCTTGCTGAGCTATCTGCAGATACTTTTCTGCAAGAGCTTGGCTGGCAGTCACATCGAGTACAACGGCTTCGTCGTATCCCTGAATAGATCCCAAACGCTCTAGCCAGTCGTTACCATTGTTAGCAATCGCTTCATCATCAAAGCGCTCACCGACAGAGGTTGCATCAATGCCTTGGTCGTCGAACCAATAGGTTTGGCTATCCACCACAGCAACCAATTCAAAGTTCATCCCACGGCGCTTTTCAAGCTCAGCCTTTTGCTCTACAAATAGACTCAGCCAACTTGAACCAATGTTACCCTTACCACACAAGGCAATCGCAACACGCTTCTGCGCTTGGAATAGTTGAGAGTGAATGCCCTTCACTAGGCTTGATGTTTCACTCTTACGAATTACCGCCACTAAGCTTAGGCCAGAGTTCGCTTCTGAGATAAACTCAACCGATGAACTCTTTAATTGCTGGTAAAAACCGTAACAATGGTTCGGGTTCTTCGTCACACCTGCACCAACGGCAGCAATCAGAGAGAAGCCCTCTTTCAGCTTAATCTCAGCGTCAATTGCATGATCTTGCAAATATTCCAGAGCACCACCCGCAATCTCTTCTGTGTAAGCGAGACGCAAACAGTGTTGATCCGGTTCTAGTTCGTAAGCCAACGGCTCTAGTTGAGCACGCTTAAGCCCTTCAAGCACTTCACTTTCTAGACGGTCAAAATCATGTCCATGTCCAAAGGTCAGCTGCACGATAAGCACTTCATCCAGAGAAGTAATGATTTTTGCACCGCGACCCGATGCCAGAACTCGCTCAATCTGAGTTGAACCTGACTCTGGCTGGTAGCTACAACGTAAACTAAGGTCCATTGCACTTTGCGCGACAGGCTGTAGCGTACGACTATGAAGTACAGGTGCGGCTAGACGAGCGAGTTCACTTGCTTCATCAAGGCGAAGCAGAGGCAGTAAGCACGCATCCGACACCAAGCGAGGGTCAGCGCTGTATACACCAGCTACATCACTCCAAATCGTTACGCGATCCACCTCAGCTAAAGCGCCAATCACAGTCGCTGAATAGTCTGAACCGTTGCGACCAAGCAATACCGTTTCACCATCACTGTTTTGCGCCATAAAGCCAGTAATCACCACACGACAATGAGCATGCTGCGCTAACGCTTCTTTAATAAGAGGGTAAGAACGTGCACGATCCACCTCTGGTTGTGCACCCACTTCAGCACGCAAGAAAGCACGAGCATCTTGCGCGACGGCTTGTAAATCATATTGGCACAACAAAGCAGCTAACAGACGTGAAGACCATACTTCACCGTGACCTAATACTTGTGTTTTTTGTGCTTCGCTTAGAGGGGTTGTTAGCTCACCCAAAGCGGTAAATTCTTGTTGGATAGTCGCCGTAAGTTGCTCTGCAGGTTCACCTTCAAGCAGTGCTTCAATCAGTTCAAGTTGGAACTGACGAAGGGTTTGCAGGCACTCATGAGCAATACGCCCATCTTTATCAAGCGCTTCTACAAATTCAATCAAACGGTTAGTGGTTTTGCCTGCTGCCGACACAACCACTAAGTCTGTTGCTGATGAATACTCTCTGAGAATGTTCACCACACGTAGGTAACACTCAGGGTCAGCTAAACTGCTACCACCAAATTTATGTAGTTGGCGAAAGGTTGCCATTATTAACCCTCCCCTTCAGCGATAAAGCGTTGTGTTTTTTCAAACGCCTGTTTAAGGTCATCAATCAGGTCTTCTGCATCTTCAAGGCCAACAGAAAGACGCAGCAACTGTTGAGAAACGCCCGCTTCTGCCAGTGCTTCTTCACCCATCGCACGGTGAGTCATCGACGCAGGGTGACAAATCAGGCTCTCTACACCACCAAGTGATTCCGCTAAAGAGAACAGCTCTAACTCGCCAACAAAGTATTTGAGCGCCTCGAATGAACCTGCAAACTCAAAGCTCAACATTGAGCCAAAGCCTGACTGTTGCTTCTTGGCGATCTCGTGACCTGGATGCTCAGGAAGACTTGGGTGATAAATCGCACCGACAAGATCTTGCTGTTGCAAGGCAGTCAGAATTTCACGTGAACTCTCTTCGTGAACACGCATACGCGCACCTAGCGTACGAATGCCACGTAGCGTCATGTAACTATCAAATGGAGTTCCGGTTGCACCAATACAGTTGCCCCACCATGCTAGCTCTTCAGCGTGCTCTTCTGTCTTAGTGATCACCACACCACCTATCACATCTGAGTGACCGTTGATGTATTTGGTCGTTGAGTGAATAACAAAGTCAGCACCCAGCTCTAAAGGCTTTTGGAACACTGGAGTCAAAAACGTGTTGTCGACAGCAACCAGCGCACCTACCTCTTTAGCTTTACGGCAGGTTGCTGCAATATCGACTACGCGAACCAATGGGTTTGATGGTGTTTCCAATAAGATCAACTTTGGCTTGAGTGCGAGCGCCGCATCTAATGCCTTTTGATCCAATTGATCAACAAACAAGACTTTGAAGTCACCTTTAAGAGAGCGAGTGTTAAACAGGCGGTAAGTACCACCGTAGCAGTCGTGTGGTGCAACGATCAGGTCATCGCTACCTAAGAAAGCCGAAACCCATAAGTTCAGTGCCGAAGTACCGCAGTTAGTAACCACTGCACCTTTGCCTGATTCAAGCTCAAACAGTGCCGTCTCTAATAAACCGCGGTTTGGGTTACCAGAACGGGTGTAATCGTACTTTGGGACTTCACCAAAAGCGGGAAACCCATAGTTAGTCGAAAGATAAATAGGTGGGACAACGGCATGATGTTGCGTGTCTGATTCGATACCAGTACGTACTGCGATTGTTGCTGGCTTCCGGCTGCTCATAGGTGCTTCCTTACAAGTTTTGCGTCTGAGAGTCACAGCTGCTTGTCGGCATTTTGCGGCTGTGTTAGATATATGTTACTCACTTTACTTTCACAAACGTTAGACGTCAACACTTCTAGACGTCTATATATCTTTGCTTATGGCGGTAAATCTCGCTAAAATCACCACTATTAATTTAATCTAACAACTAAAGTGATGAAGGTACGCAATGGCCGACTGGAATGGTGAATACATAAGCCCATATGCTGAGCATGGAAAGAAAAGCGAACAAGTAAAGAAGATTACAGTTTCTATCCCTTTAAAAGTGCTAAAGGTGCTTACTGACGAGCGTACTCGCCGCCAGATCAACAACCTGCGCCATGCAACAAACAGTGAGCTACTGTGTGAAGCTTTTCTACATGCGTACACAGGCCAACCACTGCCAACGGATGAAGACCTTCGTAAAGACCGCCCAGATGATATTCCTGCAGAAGTGAAAAAGCTGATGACAGAGATGGGTATCGAGTTCGAAGCGTTTGACGAAGAATAACAATAACTCAGTCACTGCCTTCAATATTGATTCGCTTTAACTGAATGTTCACATTACTGATTCGTCTTTTCAGTGTTTTGTGAATAAGAAACATAAAAAAACCGACTCCAGCTGAGTCGGTTTTTTATTATTTGTGCTCTATGGAGCAACCGTTATAACAAGCGACTATGCCATGTAGTTAGCAGGCATCTCGATACGTGCAACGCCAGATTCAACGGCCGCTTCAGCTACTGCTTTTGCTACGCGAGGAAGTAGACGTGGGTCCATTGGCTTAGGAATGATGTAACCCTTACCGAATTCAAGTGACGTCTCACCCGCTGCTTTTAGTACTTCAGCCGGCACCTCTTCTTTCGCTAGGTCACGAATCGCTTTTACAGCCGCTAGCTTCATTTCGTCATTGATTTCGCTTGCACGTACATCAAGTGCACCACGGAAAATGAATGGGAAACAAAGTACGTTGTTTACTTGGTTAGGGTAATCACTGCGGCCCGTACCCATAATAAGGTCAGAACGAACTTCGTGAGCAAGCTCTGGCTTGATCTCTGGATCTGGGTTTGAACATGCAAACACAACAGGCTTATCAGCCATCAGCGTTAATGCTTCTGCTGGAAGCAGGTTAGGACCTGATACGCCCAAGAATAGGTCAGCACCTTCGATAACATCTTCAAGCGTGCGCTTATCTGTGTTGTTTGCGAACAGCTCTTTGTATTCGTTCAAATCATCACGACGAGTGTGAATCACACCTTTACGGTCTAGCATGTAGATCTTCTCACGCTGAGCGCCACACTTAATTAGTAGTTCCATACAAGCAACCGCTGCTGCGCCAGCACCTAGACAAACGATCTTACACTCTTCTAGCTTCTTACCTTGAAGCTCAATCGCATTCAGCATACCTGCTGCTGTTACGATCGCAGTACCGTGTTGGTCATCGTGGAATACAGGTACATCACAGCGCTCAATCAGACGACGTTCAATCTCAAAACAGTCAGGTGCTTTGATGTCTTCTAGGTTGATACCGCCGAATGTATCTGCGATGTTCGCAACCGTATCGACAAACTCATCGATTGTGCGGTGTTTTACTTCAATATCGATAGAATCTAAACCAGCGAAACGCTTAAACAGTAGCGCTTTACCTTCCATAACTGGTTTAGAAGCAATTGGACCAAGGTTACCTAGGCCAAGAATCGCGGTACCGTTAGAGATAACTGCAACCATGTTGCCTTTACCTGTGTACTTGTAAACGTTATCTACGTTCTGTGCGATCTCACGAACTGGCTCAGCCACGCCTGGGCTATAAGCAAGTGCTAGGTCTTCTGCAGAGTTTGCAGGCTTCGTCAGCTCAATGGCAATTTTGCCTGGAATTGGGAACTCATGATAATCAAGAGCTTGCTGACGGAATTGTTCTTGAGGTGATAATTCTTGAGAGGATAGGTCTTGGCGGCTGTCTTCAGACATAGGTGTACGTTCCTAGGATATTATTATTAGGGGATCTTGTTCATGTTAATGGATGTACTTCAAAGTTCCTAGGTGGTAAATGCCTCTGTCTCATTAAAAAACGAGATTTCACTACTAATAAGACCAGTGAGCAGTTGAAATTACTATCGCTTGTTGAACTTTCGAGCGGATTTGCAGTGATGAATAATAAGCGAAGAATTACCCTTCAATATAGAGGCAAGCCGCTTAGTGTAGGAGATAATGAAGCTTGAGGTGAAAGTCTGTATTTTCTCAAATTTCAGGCAACAAAAAAGGACACCGAAGTGTCCTTTTTATGTCTAAATAGCGAGAATTACTTCTTGCTAGAAAGAGCACCGAAACGCTTGTTGAAGCGATCAACACGGCCGCCTGTATCTACGATACGTTGCTTACCAGTGTAGAACGGGTGACATTTGTCACATACGTCTAGGTGGATTGATTCTTTTGCTAGCGTTGAGTTGAACTCAAAAGTGTTGCCGCAAGAACAAGTAGCAGTAACTGCTTTGTATTCTGGGTGGATTCCAACTTTCATGGGATAACCTCAAGTAGGCCGTGTCGCTATACGATTCTAAGCCGCACACCACACGTAGTTTAAAAGAAATAAAGACACCGCTTATCACTAAAACGCGATGAAGCCATACCTTTAAGGCGCAGTATAGTAATGAATCTGTGAGGTAGGATCAACTGATTTGATACATTTTTCGCCAATATTGATATTATTTTCTTCATCCGTTGAAATTCTTTGGTAGCAGCGACTTTCAAGTCCTCACTTCCCCTTGTCAGCTAAACTGTTTCTCGAATTTAAACGCCTTATCCTTTAGACTGTTCGCTCTCGTCAATTCAGATAAAGTCGTCCCTTTATGCGTCCAATGATTGCCCGTGTGGCGCTGCCTGTTCCACTCGACAAGCAGTTTGATTACAAGATTCCAAGCCACCTATTTCCGATTATTGGTGGTCGAGTCTCTGTGCCTTTTGGACGACAAACCTTAACAGGGATTGTCACGGCTCTGGTTAACGAATCAGAATTCGAGCTAGATAAGCTCAAGCCCATTAAAGCGCTACTGGATAACCAACCTGTTTGGCCTGAATCTGTCTATTCACTGTTAACTTGGTGCAGTCAGTTTTACCAGTACCCACTTGGCGAAACCTTTGCCAATGCCCTACCCAGCGCTTTACGCAAAGGCAAAGCTGCAGACTTCGCAACTTTGGTCGAATGGCAGTTAACGCCATCAGGCCGCGTCCAACTGATGCAAGGCTTTGGTCGCGCAGTCAAGCAAGCCAAAGTCATGCACATGCTCGAGCACGGCGCCGTTCCTCATCAAGAGTTCATCGACCAAGAGGTAGGCAGCGCTGTTCTCAAAACACTGGAGGAGAAAGGTTGGATTGAATCGGTTAAGAAAAAACCAAAACGCAAACCGTGGCCAGCCGACCTCGAAAACGTCCAAGACAAACCTAAGCTCAACGAAGAGCAAGCCATCGCAATTGCAACGGTAAATAGTCAAAACAGCTTTGGTTGCTTCCTTTTAGAAGGTGTCACGGGGTCAGGCAAGACGGAAGTCTACCTGAATATGATTAAGCCGATTCTCGACCAAGGTAAACAAGCTTTAGTGCTAGTGCCAGAGATTGGCCTAACACCACAAACCATTAACCGCTTTAAGCGACGCTTCAATGTGCCTGTTGAGGTTATCCACTCAGGTCTAAACGATTCAGAACGCCTAAATGCGTGGTTATCGGCTCGTGATAAGATCGCCGGCATTGTGATTGGTACCCGTTCGGCTCTATTCACACCGTTTGCGGATCTGGGCATTATTATTGTTGATGAAGAGCACGACGCTTCTTATAAACAGCAAGATAGCCTGCGCTACCACGCTCGAGATGTGGCGATCATGCGTGCGCACAAAGCGCAGATTCCAGTGGTATTGGGCTCAGCAACCCCAGCTTTCGAAACGCTGCATAACGCACAAATAGGTAAATACAGCCACCTGACTCTGACTTCACGTGCAGGTGTCGCGCTACCCACCACCAATAAAGTGTTGGACGTAAAAGGTGAATATCTAGAAAGTGGCTTGTCTGCGTCACTCATTGCCGAGATGCAACGACACTTAAAATCAGGTAACCAGGTAATGCTGTTCCTCAATCGCCGAGGATTTTCTCCGGCATTGATGTGTCACGATTGTGGTTGGACAGCAGAGTGTAAGCGCTGCGATGCCTACTACACCTATCACCAATACAGCAACGAGATGCGCTGCCACCATTGTGGCTCACAACAGCATATTGTGCATAACTGCCAAGGCTGTGGTTCAGCAAACTTGGTAACGGTCGGTGTGGGTACCGAACAGTTGGAAGCGCAACTTGGGCAGCTATTCCCCGAATACCAAACCATTCGTATTGACCGCGACAGCACTCGCCGTAAAGGCAGCCTAGAGAGCGCACTCGAATCGATTCGCAAAGGTGAATACCAGATTCTTATCGGCACCCAGATGTTGGCCAAAGGCCACCACTTCCCTGACGTGACACTCGTGGCGTTATTGGATGTCGATGGATCTTTATACAGCAGTGACTTCCGAGCCTCAGAACGTCTTGCTCAGCTGTTTATTCAAGTGGCAGGCCGCGCAGGCCGTGCGAGTAAGCCTGGTGAAGTGATCTTACAAACGCATCACCCAGAGCACGGATTACTGCAAGCCCTGCTGCACAAAGATTATAACCACTTTGCTCAAACGGCATTAGCAGAGCGTAAACAGGCGATGCTGCCGCCTTACACCTTTATGACGCTATTTAGAGCAGAAGCGAACGACACACGCCTAGTGGAAGAGTTCTTACGTCAGGTTCGTCATACACTGGAATCACACCCACTGTTTGACCGATATTGCATGGTGTTGGGGCCAACCCCTGCGCCACTGGCGAAGCGAGCGGGTAAATCGCGCTGGCAATTGATTTTGCAAACCCAAACTCGCTCACTTATGCAGAAGCTATTAATGAGTGCAAAGCCGGCAATTAATATGTTACCCGCCGCAAAAAAAGTTCGTTGGTCACTCGATATAGAGCCACAAGATTTGAGCTAAACCCCTTCGGGTTAAAACTAATGATAAGTTTGTTCACAAATATTTCATATTTCTCGTGAGCAAGTTCACACGAGTCATGTGATTTTTGTTAATCTAGCCGTAACTTTACGCAGATGAAACGAATAAAATATTGCAATAAAAAAAGTGTTAGCAACACTTTCATAATATCTATTCGATTACATTTATTATTCACGCCTTAGATACTTAGGCAACAAAGGAACTTAAAAGAGGGTTTAATTTATGGCGACAATGAAGGATGTTGCCCAGCTAGCAGGCGTCTCAACGGCTACCGTATCACGAGCTTTGATGAACCCTGAGAAAGTCTCAATTTCGACTCGAAAACGAGTTGAAACAGCCGTACTTGAAGCTGGATACTCACCCAATACATTAGCTAGAAATTTACGTCGCAACGAATCAAAAACCATCATTACTATCGTTCCTGATATCTGTGACCCGTATTTTGCAGAAATCATTCGTGGCATCGAAGATGCTGCTGTCGAAAATGATTACCTCGTCCTACTGGGTGACAGCGGTCAACAGAAAAAACGCGAATCTTCGTTTGTTAATCTCGTCTTCACCAAGCAAGCGGATGGCATGCTACTACTAGGCACCGACCACCCGTTCGATGTCAGCAAGTCTGAACAAAAGAACCTACCTCCTATGGTAATGGCCTGTGAGTTCGCACCAGAGCTTGAGCTGCCTACGGTACACATCGATAACCTGACTTCTGCATTCGAAGCCGTAAACTACCTTGCTCAATTGGGTCATAAGCGTATCGCTCAAATCTCTGGCCCAATGTCAGCAACCCTATGTAAGTTCCGTCAGCAAGGCTACCAACAAGCGCTGCGTCGTGCTGGCGTCTCAATGAACCCAGCCTATAGCACCATCGGTGATTTTACCTTCGAAGCGGGTGCTCAAGCGGTTCGTCAACTGTTAGCGCTACCAGAGCAGCCAACCGCTATTTTCTGTCACAACGATACGATGGCAATTGGTGCGATTCAAGAAGCGAAGAGACTCGGTTTACGAGTGCCTCAAGATTTATCTGTTGTTGGCTTTGATGATATTCAATTCGCTCAGTACTGCGATCCACCGCTAACCACCATTTCTCAACCTCGTTATGAGATTGGACGCCAGGCGATGTTGATGATGCTAGACCTACTAAAAGGCAACGATGTGCAAGCAGGTTCGCGTCTGCTAGAAGCCAGCCTAGTGGTTCGAGGCAGTACCGCACCACCTCGAAGGTAAGTCTTCGAAATACCCATATAAATCTACGGCACATTTTGATGTGCCGCTTCCATTTCAACACTATTATCCTCGCGCAATCTGGATTACCATGAGAGCAGAATTACCAACTACTGAATTGTCTTGTGGCTAATAGAGATTATGTGAAGCGTGGTCGTGGCACGAAAAAACCGACCAAAAAACAAGCCCCTCGCCGTAAACCATGGCGTAGTGGTCTTTTGGCGATCCTCCTTGTTGGCGGGTTTGGTTACGGACTTTACCTATTGAGTAATGACCCAGAGCCACCAGCACCGGCTCCAGCAGTGAGCAAACCAAAGCCTAAGCCAAAACCAGCTAAAGTAATTCCGCCGCCTCCAGAAGAGAAGTGGGACTACGTTGAAACGCTGCCAAGTCGCGAAATTGAAGTGAAAGCCAAAGAGCAAGAGGTCTCTAAGATCCCTTACATCATGCAATGTGGCGCTTACAAAACTTCAGCTCAGGCAGAAGCACGTAAGTTGGATATCGCCTTCCAAGGTATCTCGAGTGAAATCCGTAAGAAAGATGGCAGCAGCTGGTACCGCGTTGTACTTGGACCATACAAACTTAAGCGTGATGCAGAGCGAGACCGCCACAAGCTACAGCGTGCTAAAATCGAGCCTT
Organism: Pseudoalteromonas sp. G5_S1_14_S5; assembly: GCF_054968605.1. Taxonomy (NCBI): domain Bacteria; kingdom Pseudomonadati; phylum Pseudomonadota; class Gammaproteobacteria; order Alteromonadales; family Pseudoalteromonadaceae; genus Pseudoalteromonas; species Pseudoalteromonas sp. G5_S1_14_S5. Next base: position 68,943 of record NZ_JBQKUM010000016.1, read on the forward strand.
GCGCTATCTGGAAAGATACCGAGTAATTCCAGCAAAGCAGTCGTAAACAAAGACAACTTAAAAGAGCCTCCCATTGTGGAGGCTTTCTTTTATTGATCGCTTTTTCTATCTTCTCTTAAAGTTACACCGATAAGTTGCGCGACATCACTTGTGATTCCTTGAATTATCCGAGCACCATCCTCATATACTTTTTATACTCCAAGATAAGAACATTAAGAGGCCCTACTCGTGACTACCATTGTATCTGTACGTCGTAATAATAAAGTCGTCATCGCGGGTGATGGACAAGTATCTCTAGGCAACACTGTAATGAAGGGCAATGCCCGTAAAGTACGTCGCCTATACAATGACAAAGTACTGGCTGGTTTTGCTGGCGGTACCGCTGATGCTTTCACGCTATTCGAAAAATTTGAAAGCAAGCTGCAAATGCACCAAGGCCACCTAACCAAAGCTGCCGTAGAGCTAGCGAAGGATTGGCGTAGTGACCGTGCTCTACGTAAATTAGAAGCACTACTAGCAGTAGCTGACGAAACCGCTTCACTGATCATCACAGGTAACGGTGATGTTGTTCAACCAGAGAACGACTTAATCGCTATCGGTTCAGGCGGTAACTTCGCTCAAGCAGCGGCTACGGCACTATTAGAAAATACTGATTTAGATGCACGTGAAATCGCAGAAAAGTCGCTGAATATTGCTGGCGATATCTGTGTGTTCACCAACCATCACCACACTGTTGAAGAGCTAGAAAGCACTGTTGAGCTGCCAAAGCCAGAATAACAAACGCTTCTACCCAAAACTTGTATCAATAGTGATTAAAGAATTAAGGAAAAACCATGTCTGAGATGACTCCTCGCGAAATTGTTCACGAACTCAATCGCCACATTATCGGCCAAGACAATGCTAAGCGTTCAGTAGCTATCGCACTGCGTAACCGCTGGCGTCGTATGCAGCTTGAAGAGAGCTTGCGTGTTGAAGTATCACCGAAGAACATCCTGATGATCGGCCCAACTGGTGTTGGTAAAACAGAGATTGCTCGCCGCCTAGCGAAGCTAGCAAACGCACCGTTCATCAAAGTAGAAGCAACTAAGTTCACCGAAGTTGGCTACGTTGGTAAAGAAGTTGAGACCATCATCCGCGACCTAACGGATGTTTCGATCAAGATGACGCACCAACAAGCGATGGAAAAAGTAAAATACCGCGCTGAAGAACAAGCTGAAGAGCGCATCCTTGATGCCCTACTACCACCTGCACGCGATGCTTGGGGCCAGAACGAGCAATCAAGCGAAGATTCGACTTCTTCAAACACTCGCCAAATTTTCCGCAAAAAACTGCGTGAAGGTAAGCTAGACGACAAAGAAATCGAAGTCGATGTAGCAGCACCACAAATGGGCGTTGAAATCATGTCACCTCCCGGTATGGAAGAGATGACGAACCAGCTACAAGGCATGTTCCAAAACCTAGCTGGCGACACCAAGAAAAAGCGTAAGATGAAAATCAAAGACGCATTCAAAGCCCTAACGGAAGAAGAAGCCGCTAAGCTTGTGAACCAGGAAGAGCTGAAAGAGAACGCGATCTTCAACGCTGAGAACAACGGTATCGTATTCATTGATGAGATCGACAAAATCTGTAAGCGTGGCGACAGCTCAGGCCCAGACGTATCTCGTGAAGGTGTTCAACGTGACCTACTGCCTCTTATCGAGGGCAGCACAGTATCAACTAAGCACGGCATGGTGAAAACGGACCACATCCTATTCATCACATCAGGTGCATTCCAAGTGGCTAAGCCATCAGACCTAATTCCTGAACTGCAAGGTCGTCTACCTATTCGTGTTGAACTTGAAGCGCTTTCAGCGAATGACTTCAAACGTATTCTAACTGAACCAAAAGCATCTCTGACAGAGCAATACATTGCCCTAATGAAGACAGAAGATGTGGACATTGAGTTTACTGAAGACGGCATCAACCAGATCGCTGATGCAGCATGGCGCGTAAACGAAACCACCGAGAACATCGGCGCACGTCGTCTACACACTGTGATGGAGCGTTTGATGGATGAGATTTCATTCGATGCAACAGACAAAGCTGGTAGCACGCTAGTAATCGATGAGGCTTACGTAAACTCGAAGCTTGGTGAATTCGTTGAAGACGAAGACCTAAGCCGCTTCATCCTGTAGCACACGAAACTCTAACTTATTGCTCTATCTCAAAGAAATAGCAGCTAATAAGTGAATTCAAGGCCCACTTTCGAGT
>NZ_JBQKUM010000017.1:0-69604 GCF_054968605.1 Pseudoalteromonas sp. G5_S1_14_S5
ACACCTATGTTGTCAAAGAGCCTTCCAGTTGTCAGTGTTTATTTCGACTTGAATAATGATGGGAAGTTTGATTCTTTAGAAGATCTTGTTTTGAAAACTAAACATATCAATGAATTTTCTAAGTTTGGTCAGTATGGGATCAAAGATTTTCATTTCACTAAAATAAATTACTCTTACGATGAAATGATGTTCTTTACCTTCAATTTCGATATGAAGGACAAGTCAAAAAACAAAGGAACACAGGCAGATAACACTTTTTCGGACGCGACAAATAACCCAATTCGACTTGGGCGTGATGACAAAGGTTTTCATTTTCAAATTAGCGACAAATTGGGCTGAGATCAGTTTCTACGAAGTATAAAGGCAATCTAGAGTTTTTTCAGTACAGATCCGTACCCAAGTGGGGTATCTCACCCTCACTATCCAGTAAAATTTTATTTCACGCCAACCCAGTCGTTCCTTGAACAATATGATTCCAAAATACCAGCTCCTTCAAAACACCCTGTAATGATACAGAATGCTGAGGGGGCTGAAGCCACACTTGATGGTTTTAAAGCATCTGAAAACCTGGGTTTAAATAAGACGCTATGGGAAAAACTCGTTCCTATCCCTTACCCTGATTTAAATAATTTATGTAGTGATGGTTATTCCAGCAGTTGCACAAAGTTCCCGTTTAATTTCTATTTCGCAACACAAAGCCAACGTGAACAATTGATAGGGATTTTAGGTCAACCAAAACACAGTTTGTATTATAACACTAATCAAAGTGGTGATTGGGTGCTAGGTTTTAAGAGCACTATATACACAAAAGCGGATGCACCTGCACCGTTTAAAGCTCTTGAAAACAAGGTTAAATCCATTCAAGATACAACGAACGTCAAAATCGTAATTGGTAACAATAAAAATGCTAATGATGAATCATATCAGTGGCACCAATTAGGAAGTAATCAAGGTATCTTTTATCCAGCCAACTCTATAGTTCGTGAAATAAAAGTAATGGTTAAAAAGTGAATTACCGATTCTCAACTCAAGTTATACGGCAACCAAAATTAAAGCTAAATCACCTGCGATTTTATATTAATTTCTAAGGTGTACAATGTGTAATAAGGCAGCATTTGCTGCCTTTTTCATACCCGTAATATACTCAGGTATAGAGTGTTTCGCGTTTATTTTGTATAAGGGTGATGAACCCAATTGCAGTCTAATCTTTACAAAGCTCAGTATTTACTTCTATAACATTACACGCACAAGGTGTCACTTGTAGCAACGAATATGCTCTATCAATTTCTTTGCTATTACTATGTTCTGATATTGTAATACCACTATCACTTTGCCTATGAGAACTTGAAATGGTTAAAACTTGCTCATTAACTAAGTGTATATTAATTTCTGATAAACTCAGTTTTATCTGTTCATTATTTTCACTTACATAGGAAACTGTGATTTTATTTTTCATTGACAAATCCATCTTTAAATTAGCTCATTGATTTAAGTAATAAACTACGGTTTCATTAATATATTCATCATCTGTTCATGACGCTCTAGGAAGTTTTTAGTAACAGCATAATGTTCAGTGTCTTCATAAGCCACTTCATATATTCCAGTTTCTGAAAACTGATATATTTTAGCTCTAGGGTACGCTAATAAAATTGGAGAGTGCGTAGCGATTATAAACTGAGAATGCTCTTCTACTAGTTGATGTATGGCAGATATCGCAGCCATCTGGCGTGCAGGTGATAGCGCAGCCTCAGGTTCATCCATGATGTATAAACCGTTACCACGGAGCTTATTTATTAGTGTTGCCATAAATGATTCACCGTGAGATTGCTGATGAAGAGATTTCCCCCCATAACCTGTTAAATACCCAGTTTCATCCATCAATGTAGCGACATTATAAAAGCTCTCTGCTCGAAGAAAATAGCCATCTCTAGGATGCTTAAAACTCTTTATAGATTTGATAAATTTGTGCAGTTGTGAATGTGTATGACTCGTCGAAAACGTTGAATTCTTAGTCCCTCCCTCTGGGTTAAACCCTTGTGCAACTGCGATCGCTTCGATAAGAGTAGATTTCCCTGTCCCATTCTCACCTACGAAGAACGTGACATCAGGATGAAATTCTAGATGGTCCAACTCCTTGACGGCTGGAATGCAAAAAGGGTAGTCATCAAAGCTATCAATATCATCTCGCTTTAACTGTATTTCCCTTAGGTAAGGTTTATCTTCTAAAAGCATTTTTTCCTTGAACCAAGTCCTATTCACTTGTTAGTTTATGTTGAGAACGCAGAGTTCAGCTTAATATTAATTTAAGTAGGCAAAACATTACATAAAATTCAACTTTCAACTACTCTTCCTTCTGTTATTTACACAGCTGAGGGCGTTGGATTTTTGGCGAATACTACATTGAAGTATATGTGTATTTGGAGGCTATGACATATGGTTTAACTCATGTCCTTTTGCACTTTATAGCTCCCGGCTGAGCTGCCGCATGTGTCTTCCACTTGAGCATTCTGTGTGATTTCATCCACTATCGCGTTGGCTATCACCTCCTCATCAACCCAACAGCTCAGAGAACCACGGTTGATTAAGGCTTTATGTACTGCTTCCAATGAGTTGTTTTGTATCGAGATTGAGGTATAAGGCTACGATGATTAACTAATATAGCCGATCAGATCGTAACTTCCTGATTTAGTTCCATCGAATTACTCATCAAAGCCCTTAACACTCACAAAGTACGAAGAATGAGTGTCAGTGTGCAATTCTTGACTCAAATGACCTCGCAAATTCTTGCCCTGTAAATCACTCAGAAAACGCCACAAAATTTCATGGCGAAATTGTACATACAGCCTTCAACAAGTGTTCAAAAGATTCGCTTAGAGTGCTCCAGACGCCTCACGGGTTGTTTTCGATAGCAAAATCTTATATTTGCCATAACAGGGAAAATGTATACCGAACTTTTTGTGGTTTGCTAAAGATTTTCTTTCAGGCTGATATGCAGTTTTACTGGTGAAGATTATCTTGGTGATAATCCAGAATGAGACAATAAACAGCTCCCCAAAGGGATCTGTTCTTCGGTATGGAGCCACGAAATTGAACGTAATAGGAATAATGTTCAACAAAAAAAGATGTCGATTTTTCCCGATATTGTAAAGTTATTCTCTCTATTGTGTATGTAAGCTTTTCTTTCCGAATTATACATCAAATCCATTTTCAATGGCTGAAGAATCACTTTTACCTAATAGAGATAATAAGTACATGTTTTTTAAGGTTTAAGCCAAGAGTGGTCTGATGTGTCGTTTTAAGTTGACACCAAATTAATATTAAGTTTTTATGATACGCCCCTAATGTATTTACATGGCTATTAAATAATAAACAAATAAGGCAGATATGATGCAAGTAACTTTCCAAGGAAACCCAGTAAAAGTTGTAGGTTCGATCCCAATGACAGGTGAGAAGGCTAAAGAGTTCACTCTAACTGCTTCTGACTTATCAGATCTGACACTTTCATCACTAAAGGGCCAGAACGTGATCATCAACATATTCCCAAGTATTGATACACCTGTTTGTGCTGCTAGCGTTAAGAGATTTAATGAAGAAGCTTCGAAACTTGAAAACACAACTATTTTGTGTGTTTCAGCTGACTTACCCTTTGCTGTAGGCCGCTTCTGTGAAATTGAGGGAATCGCTAATGTTCAACATGCGTCTACTTTCCGAAGTGAAGGTTTCGCAGAGTCATACGGAGTGGCTATTCCTGAAGGCGCTTTGAGAGGTTTAACAACCCGTGCAATAGTATGTGTGAATAATGAGGGTGTAGTCACTCACAGTGAGTTAGTATCAGAGATTACAAATGAACCAAATTACGACGCTGCAATCAAAACATTGGTACAATAAATGAACAAGTTATTATTAGCAGCATCTTTGGTTATTTCAACAAATGCTTTTGCACAATTTAGTACTACAGATTCAAATGCTGAATTTGGTAAAGACCAGGTAGTAACTTTAGAAAAAACAAATAAGTTCAGCTTGTCTGGTGAAGGTATCAAGGTCGGAGATTACATGCCATCAATTCAATTGGTGACATCTGAGTTAAAGCCATTTGATACTAGCTCGAACAATAAATCTGTGAAGATTTATAGCGTATTGACCTCAGTAGACACGCCCGTTTGTGTTCAACAAGCTATTGACTTAGATAAGTACTTTTCAGAAAATCAAACTGACTTGAGCGGTATTGAACTATTTGCAATTAGCGCTGACACACCATTTGCTCAACAGCGTTTTCTTAAAGACCATGATTTACAAGGTATTACATACCTTTCTGACTCGTCAAAGCATCAGTTTGGTTTGAAAACAGGTTCTCAGATTGAACAATTAGGTTTGTTAACACGAAGCATTATTGTTGTTGATAAATCCAATAAAGTTGTTTATACGCAAAGGGTTCCAGAGCTGACTACAATTCCGGACCTTAAAGAAGCGGTACGAGCAGCAAAGGCATACTTATAAGCTGATATCATAGTACTCATTTATATGGGTTGTGAGCGCAAAAACCACTCTTATATGAGAGTGGTTTTTTCATTTCTGTATACCTTAAATGATTCAAGAATTGCTATTATAATACTTTTCGAAAACAACTTTAGTCTAAAGACGTGCTGACGCCGATCTCGGCAAACACGTCTTTACCTCATTATTGCTTTCGCCCAAACGCCTACGCCATCTACTGGGTGAATCTTGACCATACATAAATAATCCGACACCCCAAACTCATAAAGAATGAAAAATGGTTATCAGAGTACAGTTCTTTGCTCAAATGAACTCGCTTAGAGCCTTTGAGGCAGTCTGAGATTTATTTTTGGTGGCAAAGTCATACTCTTTTCATAATAGGGATTATGAACAACGTTTTTTAGCGACTGAAAGCATTTGCCCTTTAGTCTGATGTCCGGTTTCACTGGTGCAGAGCACCCACGTATAAGTAGCCATTTGGGTTGTCCAGAAAGGTATGATGGTCTTAGGAGTTGAAACACGCAGATATAAAAATCGGCCTCAACAATGCTGAGGCCGATTATGAAATCTTTTGAGGCTTGCTCAAATACTTGAAACGTTCGGCAGTAACCAATAGGTTGCCTTTTCACGCCCTAAACTTCTCATTAGAAGTTGTAGCTAGCACCAAAGTAGACGGCATCAACGGTATAGTCTTGGGTGTAGTAACCCGTTGTTTCTACCTCAAACGTATCTGCTTCGTACGCGAGGCGCAAAGTTAAACCATCTATAGACTTAGGCGAATATTCAACACCCAGGCCAGCATGGACACCCGTTCCCGTATCACTGTCAAAGCCTGCTGATTGTTTTGTATCTAGATCAACTGATGACAAACCAATAATCGCAAACGGGCGCCATCCGCTGTCGAAGGTATAACCTAGGTTAGCAGATAGAGAAATACTGGTAGGTGAGGCCGCGGTTTGACCTCCTTGCTTATAGTTCAGATCGCCGTAATAGTTATAAGCCATCTCTGCACTCACGATTCGGTTGAACTGGTAGCCACCGTACATCTTCAGTGCAGTACCGTCAGGTTTAACGTTGGTTTCATAACCGTCAATGTCAAAGCCTGTGCTACCCACACCACCACCAAGATACCAGCCCTCAGCTAGTTCGCTTGAGTTAGCAAAAGATGAAATTGACGCAAGTGCCAAAGTTACGAGTACTACTGCTTTTTTCATTAGAGATCCTCTTGAAGTAACATTATTTAACCATATGTTATGGTGCGTAGCATTCTATTCACTGTACACATAAATGCAAGTGAAAGCACAAAGCGAAACGTATCTAATTAAATTTAGTGTAATTTGTGATCCTAACGTTGTCTGTCAGACATATTTCACTCAATACGCACCTAAAGCAAACTCTTTGCTAGTGCGATCATTTTCTAGCTCAAAAGCACCCATTCCTTCTTAGCGCGAGAATCAACTCATACTCAATAGCTAAAAATAAGCTATTGAGTATTGGTTGAGATTTCATTGAAAAGGCTGCATTGTAGAATCACAAGTGACGGCGCAAAATCGTATAGCAAGCGTTATGTTTTCGTAGCAAATAAATTTGGAGCTTTGATGATTGAAATTGATTACTTGGTTCATGTGGTTGAAATTCCAGACGATTTGATAGAAGCGTCGAGGGATACCAATTCAGATTTATATCGAACTTATAAGATTTATGAAATTCTTGTTCAATCGAATTTATTATGGCGAGTTTGGTATATCGATGAGTATGGGAAAATATGGCTTGAAGTAAACTTAGTCAATGATGACGGTGACTCAGAATTTCATACGATAGCTTTAGATGAAGGTACTTACTTAAAAGTTAGCGCTGAATGTTATGAGGCTTTAGATGAATTAAAATAGTGCCAAACATACAAGCGTTCAAGGCACTTTTTCTAATCTAAATTACCCACGTTAAAAACCATACTCTGACGTGTTTTTGTCCAAAAACTTGCTAGAGAACGATCATACTAAGTGTGATCACACTTAGTTTACCAGCGTGCAAGAACTGTTCAGCATGGCCCCCGCAAAGCAGCTGTCGTGTAAAATTCACGAGAGCCCTTCAATTAGCATTGTTTGCATATAAGTATTTAAAACATTACCTATAAAAACCACCCGAATTGAACTGTGTTTATAACCAGTTTTTTCGGACTTTTTATGTCTATCAGAAACCTAAAAGGCGGCAGCAAGAAACCTAAAAGGCGGCAGCAAGAAACCTTGGCTTTGCGAGTGCAACCCCCAAGGCCGTAAAAGCAGCCTTTCCATCAGCTCAAACAATGGTGATATTGCCTGGTTAAAGTCTATATTCAACAAGTTAATCAAGTTCAAGGAATGGAAGTTACCTAACCCTATTGATGGTGTAGAGCCCATTAAAAGAGCAGAATCTGAAGTTACTTTTTAAGTGAAGAGCAAATCATGCACTTGTTTGAAGTTATTAAAGAAAGCAAAGTCAGTGAAGAGCTCACTACCATTTTCAAAACCTGTTTAGCGACTGGGGCACGTATCAATGAGGTAGTCGAAATGAGAGGAAGCCAATTGCTTAAGCACAAGCTGACTTTCACTCATACTAAAGGTCAAAGAAACCGAACCGTTCCAATATCAAACAAGCTTTACAAAGAGCTTCACAAGCCAACAAATGATAAGCTTTTTAGCTGCGGTTATGGTGTCGCGCATAAGTGGCTAACAAAAGCCCTACCCGACTTACCAAAGGGTCAAGCCACTCATGTTTTGCGCCATACTTTTGCCAGCCATTTTATGATGAATGGTGGTAATATTTTAGTTTCGCAAAATATTCTGGGGCATCAAAAAATTGAGAAAACCATGATTTATGCTCACTTTTCCCCGAACCATTTAAGTGACGCAATCACCTTTAACCCCGTCACTCAATACAGCCTATAGCACCCTCAAAAAGTGGCGATGGAATTTACTAAGCATGGTTAAATACGGTTAACCATGACATTCACTAAATCAACAAACCCTTGATAAATAAGTAATCATAAGGGTTTGCAAGAGGTATAAGAATAAATGAAAGTAATTAGCTTCAACATCAATGGCCTAAGAGCGCGCCTTCACCAACTGCAAGCGGTTATCGACAAACACCAACCTGACGTGATTGGTTTACAAGAGATCAAAGTACACGACGAGGCCTTCCCAATTGCAGATGTAGAAGCAATGGGCTATAAGGTCTACTTCCATGGCCAAAAAGCACATTACGGTGTCGCGATGCTGTGTAAGCAAGAGCCTATCTCTGTGCAGAAGGGTTTCCCAACAGATAATGAAGACCATCAAAAACGTATGATCATGGCGACGTTTGAAGATGAAAATGGCGAAAAGGTTACTGTGCTCAATGGCTACTTCCCTCAAGGGGATAACATCAAGCATGAAACCAAATACCCATACAAGCGTGAATTCTACAAAGACTTGATGACCTACCTGAACGACAATCACAATAAAGATGAGCAAATCATCGTGATGGGTGACATCAATATTAGTCCTATCGACGCAGATATCGGTATCGGTGAACCAAACGCTAAACGTTGGTTGAAAACAGGTAAGTGTTCGTTCCAACCAGAAGAGCGTGAATGGCTAAAAACATTGATGGATTGGGGTTTTGTGGACAGTTTCCGTTTACTGCACCCTGAAGTTAATGATCAATTCTCGTGGTTTGATTACCGTTCAAAAGGCTTTGTAGACAACCGCGGCCTCCGTATTGACGTGGTACTAGCAACTCAAAAACTTGCTGATAAGTGTACTGAAGCAGGCATCGATTACGAACTCCGTGGTATCGAAAAACCCTCCGATCACGCACCGATTTGGTCAACGTTTAAGTAACCAGTTAAACGAACTCTTATAATAAAAACGGCGCTTCAATAAGCGCCGTTTTGTTAACTATGCAGAATGCTATTAACTAAGTGGTCTTAGGTAGGCGAGGAAACGTTTCTCTGCATATTTGAAGATAGCAATGATAATAAACGTTAGCGCCATGTAGAATAGACCAGCTGTTAAGAACGACTCAAATGGAGCATAGTAGCGTGAGTTAACCAAACGCGCTGCGCCTGTTAAATCCATGATGGTTACGATACCTGCTACCGCAGAGCCGTGAAGCATGAAGATAACTTCGTTACTGTAAGCTGGCAGTGCACGACGTAAAGCACTCGGTAGAATGATACGACGGTAAGTCTTCGGTGTACTCATGCCATATGCTTTTGCCGCTTCCACCTCACCTTTAGGTAAGCCGTTGATTGCACCACGGATAATCTCAGCCGTGTAAGCAGAAGTATTCAGGATAAATGCCACCAACGCACAGAACCAAGCGTTTTCCCACAAGGTGTCTTTCACTGGGAAGAACTGATCCATGCCGTAATAAATCAAGTAAAGCTGTACCAGTAAAGGGGTGCCACGGAAGAAATAGATAAACGACCACGCAGGTGCGTTAATCAACATATTGTGGCTGTTGCGAGCGATAGCTAATGGTATGGCAACAAACAAGCCAATAATTAAAGCGACGCAAACCATCCAAGCCGTTGTCCATAGACCACCAAGGTAAATCGGTAGGCTTTCAATTATCAATGAAAAGTCCATAACTACCTCGCGTGGATGCTAAATTTGCGTTCAACAAGTTTAAGTAAACCAGTCGATACACTAGTGAAGAACAAGAAGATAAGTGCCACTGCCATGTAGAAGGTAAATGGCATCTTAGTTGAACCGGCAGCTAGTGCGCTAACACGTACCATATCTTCTAGGCCAATAATGGAAACCAAAGCCGTGGTTTTAAGTAAAACTAACCAGTTGTTACCAAAACCAGGTAAAGCGTGACGAATCATTTGTGGTAGCAGAATACGACGAAAAGCTAACACAGGGCTCATACCATAAGCCTTTGCTGCTTCCATTTCACCGCTGTCGACAGCCATGATCGCACCACGGAACGTTTCTGCCATGTAGGCGCCAAAGATGAAGCCTATGGTTAAGACACCAGCAACAAAGGGGCTGACATCAATATAATCTGGTAAGTAAGAGGTCCACTCATGGTTAGGATCACTGGACGTGAACCACTCATTGAGCCACTCATTGATGGAATACAAACTGTTGTTTAAAAGGATCTGTCCACCAAAGAAAATCAGCATCATCAACACGAGATCGGGAATGCCTCGAATGACGGTTGTGTATAGAGTTGCAATAGCACGAGCCCAGCGATATGGCGCAAGCTTTGCCAAGGCTCCTAACATACCGAGCACCATAGCTAAAATGAGCGACAGCAAAGCAACTTCGATTGTAAGCAACGCCCCTTTCAGGATCGATACTTCATATCCTTGTAAATCAAACATAATGAATTCCAACAGAACTGCGAAAAAGTTGGTAAGACAGGGAGAGGATTGCCTCTCCCTTAAGAATTGACGCTAGGGATTACTGACCGTATACGTCGTAGTTGAAGTATTTAGCCGCGATATCTTGGTAGATGCCTTTTTCACGCAGAGAAAGGATTGCCGCATCTAGCTTCTTGGTTAGGTCTTTATCTTGCTTACGTAGAGCAATACCAAAACCTTCACCGAACCACTTAGGATCGGTTAGTGATGGACCAACAAACTCGTACGCTTCACCGCCCGCTTTGTTCAGTACACCTTCTTCTAGAGCAGAAGCATCACCTAGTACAGCGACAACTCGGCCGTTTGCTAGATCAAGGTAAGCTTCGTCGAAAGAACCGTAACGAACGATTTCAACCGTGTCACCGTAGTTGTCTGTTAGGTATTTATCGTGAGTTGTTGCACGTTGAACGGCAATTTTTTGACCGCTTAGGTCATCGAAGTTAAGGCCTGCACCTTTCTTAGCGATGAACTTGTTTGGAATAAGTGCATATTTGCCAGTGAAGTCGATTTTCTTCTTACGCTCTTCAGTGATAGACATTGCCGCGATGATCGCATCATATTTACGAGCAAGTAGGGAAGGGATGATACCATCCCAGTCTTGTGCAACGATCTTACATTGCACCTGCATTTCAGTACAAAGCGCGTTAGCCATGTCTACGTCGAAGCCTTTTAGTGAACCATCTGCTTCTGTCCAACTAAATGGAGGGTAAGCACCTTCAATACCAAAGCGTACTGTTTTCCATTCTTTCGCTTGAGCTACACCTGTTGCCGCTGTTGCAGCAAGTGCCGCGACTAATAACCACTTTTTCATATCCCTACTCCTGTGATTTAGGTTTTTATGTTTTGCTAGTTTTAATATTGTTTTGCGTATTGAACTGTGTTGTTGTGTTTCATTGTTTACATAACTGCCATTCACCTTAGCAGTAATGTTTCAATTCTGTTCTATTTCGCCTTTCACTGCCAAGACCAATTAATAGATCGAGGAGATAAATTGTTGTAATCGCTCAGACTCTGGGTTCGTAAACAGTTTAGCTGGATCGCCCTGTTCTTCCACTAAGCCTTGATGTAAGAACATCACATGGTTTGACACGTCACGAGCAAAAGCCATTTCATGTGTTACCACAAGCATGGTTCTTCCTTCTTCTGCTAGATCACGCATTACGCCAAGCACTTCCCCAACTAATTCAGGGTCAAGTGCAGATGTTGGTTCATCAAACAGCATTACTTCAGGATCAACCGCTAACGCTCTTGCAATCGCAGCACGTTGTTGTTGTCCACCAGATAAGTGACCCGGATAGTAATCTTTACGCTCATACAGGCCTACTTTCTTAAGTAGTAGCTCTGCATTTTCAATAGCTTGTGCTTTAGGTACACCCAATACTTGGACAGGTGCTTCAATAACATTTTCGAGAACGGTCAGATGAGACCAAAGGTTGAAGCCCTGAAAAACCATCGCCAAACGAGAACGGATTCGTTGAACTTGTTTTTCATTAGCAGGGACAGATACACCTTGGCGGTTATTTTTCATCTGAATTACTTCACCATTAACCCAAATCTCGCCTGCTGTAGGTGTCTCTAGAAGGTTGATACATCTAAGGAAAGTACTTTTACCCGAACCTGAAGATCCGATAATCGATACCACATCGCCTTTATGCGCAGAAAGTGAAATTCCCTTTAAAACTTCATTTTGACCAAACGTTTTGTGTAGATCCTTTATGTCCAGCGCCGGTACATCTTTCATGCGCTTTCTCTCCCAAGTTTGTGAAAATGCAAGGTACTCCGACCTTTTCATGCGATACAAATTAGCACCACACGGATTAACATGCAACAAATTATTAACCTAACAATTGAGAATAAATAGCACTTAATCCTGACTAACTATGTAAAAGACAGCGCTTTCAGCTCAATTTTATGAATATATTCTATCAACAAGCTATAAATCCGACGCTTACATTGTTTAAATAAAGTTAACCAAAATGAGATTCTCGTAACCCAATGTCTCACAAGAAAAACAAGTTTGGTGAACAAAGAAGTGTCGTTGAAAGCGAAACCATAAATGCGGATTCAGTAAGCGACACACTCTATGAGCCACAATTATTTTAACGCTCCCGTATTGTAAACGGTTGACCTAGGTATGGTTGAAGTAATTAAAAATGAAATAACTCAATAATAACCAGTCAGGCACTCCGCCAATAGCTATGCTTTATAAAAGGAAGGAAACATCAATTTATGAAAATAAATTACACGATTCATCAAAATTACGTTAATTGAACACTGCATTCTGTAGCTTTCTTTCATAAATACTCATAAAGTGATCAAGATCAATCACCCTAAAGGGTAAGCTTGTTAGACTCCTCAACACACAATAAGGCATCAAAAATGCCATACATCTCTATTAACTTAGCTGCATAAATCACATCAACACCGTGTAATAAATGTTAATGAGTTACAACTAAGAAATAACACCATTACGCGAAATTATAGAATTCAATTTTGAATTACTAACATAAAAATATGAGGAATCTATGTCAGACGTTGTCAATAATTCGAACTCTGAAGTAGATGAGAAAAGCTATAAAGAGCTACACCGTCCTGCTTCTGAATTTGAGAACCGCTCAAATTATCTAGATCACGAACTTCAAATCATGAAGCCTCGTCGCTTTGGCCTAAACCTTCCAGGCCGTGATTTCCGCTTTGAACTCGAAGACCTTATTCCTGCACTGGCTGGTACCATTGGTATCATCGCGATGTACTCTGCAGTAATGATGTCTTGGGCCGAAGGTCTAACTCAAGCTTGGGATCACGTAAACCTTGGTAAAGAGTTTGCTATCGAAGTTGCTCGTGTAGAAATGCTTATCCCTGCACTGCTATTTTGTATTCTTGCTTCTGGTTTCTTCAACCCTAAAGCAAACCTCGCCGGTAACCACGGCCCAATGATTCCTCTTATCGGTACCATCGCTCTCGCTGGTGCTCACCCTCTTGCATTGGCAATCCTAATCGGTGTCTTCGGTCTTATCCTAAGCTTCCTTAAAGGTGGGTCTAAGCTCGTCAACCTGACTTCTGAAGGTACTGCGGGTGGCTTGCTCATCTTCTTGGGTCTAACCGGTACAATGAGCCAAATCAACTCAATTCAAGCTTGGGCAGTTGATCTTCAGTCTGACACTGTTGCCGCTGGTAGCATGGGTTACATTGGTTTGATTGTTCTTGCCGTTACCATCGGCCTTTACGCATTCCTTGCTAAAGTAAACAAGCGTTGGTTAGCAATCCCTGTTTGTGCTTTCACTGGTCTAGCTATTGCTTTAGTACTTGGTGCTGGTTTCGATATAAAATTCGTAACTGAAACAGGTATTCCAAACTTAAACCCAATCTACTGGTGGGGTTCGACTGAAGAAGGTTGGATGCTTGGTTTACCAAACGTTGAGCACTTCATCGCTTCTCTACCATTTGCAATCCTAGCGATAGCAATGTGGTCACCAGACTTCCTAGGTCATCGTATCTTCCAAGAACTGAACTACCCTAAAAAGTCTGAAAAAGTTCTGATGGATGTTGATGACACAATGACTATGTGTTCAGTTCGTCAAGTGGTAGGTACAGCAGTTGGTGGTGGTAACATCACTTCATCTTGGGGTACTTACATGATCCCAGCGGCTATCGCGAAACGTCCAATCCCTGGCGGCGCAATCTTGCTTGGCTCTCTATGTATTATTGTTGCGATTCTTGGCTTCCCAATGGACGTAGCAGTATGGCCACCAGTGATGCGTGTTGCTCTACTTGTAGGTGTATCCCTACCTTTACTTGAAGCGGGTATGCAGATGGTTAAAGATTCAAAAGATTCTCAAGCAGCTGGTATCTGTATCTTCGGCTCTGCGGTCGTTAATCCTGTACTAGCATGGGCACTGACTATGCTCCTAGATAACAACGGTCTAATTGGTGATAAGGAGCGTGCTAAGCGTCTATCATTCGTAGACAAGATTGTTATCCCAGTTAGTGTTTTGGTTATCTGTCTAGTAGCAATGCTTGCAGTTGGTATGCTAGAAAACCAATATGGTCTAAAAGCTTGGCTATAATCTCCTTTACTACACAAAAGTAGTAACCGGATTAAAAAAAAGTTTGGGTGCCCCCCCCCCTGTCACTCAAATTTTTTTAACTTTCTTTAGCATTTATTGATTTAGTTTAAGGTTTGCAGAAATTTTTTAGCGTAGTCTTGATTACATAGAGTAAAGACAACATATAAAAAGTAGTGACAATATATATAACCATATGAAGCACATATGCTCATATATATTGTTATTAATAGAGTGTACTACCCTTACGAGGGGCGCTGGCTCAACAGTGTTAATGTACGTGTTTTTTCTACTAAAAAGGTAGGTATGTCATGGCAGAGCAATTTGCTAAAGCTTGGGAAGATTTTGCTGCAGGTGAGTGGCAAAGCGAAGTAAACGTTCGTGATTTCATTCAAAAGAACTACGCGCCGTATGAAGGCGACGAGTCTTTCCTAGTTTCTGAAGGTACTGAGGCTACTAACAAGCTTTGGGCTTCGGTAATGGAAGGTATCAAACAGGAAAACGCAACTAAAGCACCTGTAGATTTCGATACTTCTGTTATCTCTACCATCACTTCTCATGATGCGGGTTACATCGAAAAAGATCTAGAAACTATCGTTGGTCTTCAAACAGAGAAACCCCTTAAGCGTGCGATCATCCCTAACGGTGGTATTCGTATGGTTGAGGGTTCTTGTAAAGCATACGGTGAAACTCTGGATCCAGCTGTTTCTAAAATCTACTCTGAATACCGTAAAACACACAACGCGGGTGTTTTCGATATCTACACACCTGACATCCTAAAATGTCGTAAGTCTGGTGTTCTAACTGGTCTTCCAGATGCTTACGGCCGTGGTCGTATCATCGGTGACTACCGTCGTGTAGCTCTATACGGTATCGACTTCCTAATGAAAGACAAGCAAGCTCAATTTGCTTCTCTTCAAGAGCAATTCGAAAGCGGCGAAAACCTAGCAGAAACAATGCAACTTCGTGAAGAGATCTCTGAGCAACACCGCGCTCTAGGTCAAATCAAAGAGATGGCTGCTAAATACGGCTTCGATATCTCTAAGCCAGCTCAAACTGCTCAAGAAGCTATCCAGTGGACTTACTTCGGTTACCTAGCGGCTGTTAAGTCTCAAAACGGTGCTGCAATGTCTCTAGGTCGTACTTCGACTTTCCTAGACATCTTCATCGAGCGTGATATCGCTGCAGGCAAGATCACTGAAGTTGAAGCTCAAGAGATGATCGATCACTTCGTAATGAAGCTACGTATGGTTCGTTTCCTACGTACTCCTGAGTACGATGAGCTATTCTCTGGTGACCCAATCTGGGCTACTGAGTCTATGGGTGGTATGGGTATTGACGGTCGTACACTTGTTACACGTACTAATTTCCGTTTCCTAAACTCTCTATACACAATGGGGCCTTCTCCAGAGCCAAACATCACTGTTCTTTGGTCAGAGCAACTACCTGACGGCTTCAAGCGTTTCTGTGCGAAGGTATCTATCGATACTTCTTCTATCCAGTACGAAAATGATGACCTAATGCGCCCTGACCTAGAGTCTGATGATTACGCTATCGCTTGTTGTGTATCTCCAATGATCGTTGGTAAGCAAATGCAGTTCTTCGGTGCTCGTGCTAACCTCGCGAAAACAATGCTTTACGCAATCAACGGCGGTGTAGATGAGAAGCTTAAACTTCAAGTAGGTCCTGTTTCTGACAAGATCACTGACGAAGTTCTTAACTACGATGACGTAATGGGTCGCCTAGACACATTCATGGACTGGCTAGCTAAGCAATACGTGACTGCACTAAACAGCATCCACTATATGCACGACAAGTACAGCTACGAAGCGTCTCTAATGGCTCTTCACGACCGTGACGTTCGTCGTACTATAGCTTGTGGTATCGCTGGCCTATCTGTTGCGGCTGACTCTCTGTCTGCAATTAAGTTTGCTAAAGTTAAGCCAATCCGTGACGAAGACGGCATTGCAATCGATTTCGAAATCGAAGGCGATTACCCTAAATACGGTAACAACGACGCTCGTGTAGATGATATCGCTTGTGAACTAGTTTCTACGTTCATGAACAAGATCCGTAAGCTTAAGACTTACCGTAACTCTATCCCTACACAGTCGGTTCTTACTATTACATCTAACGTTGTATACGGTAAGAAAACAGGTAACACTCCAGACGGTCGTCGTGCTGGTGCTCCTTTCGCTCCTGGTGCTAACCCAATGCACGGTCGTGATGAGAAAGGTGCTGTAGCGTCACTAACGTCTGTAGGTAAACTACCGTTTGCTGATGCACAAGATGGTATTTCGTACACGTTCTCTATCGTACCTAACGCTCTTGGTAAAGATGCTGAAGGTCAGAAAGCGAACCTTGCAGGCCTAATGGATGGTTACTTCCACCACGAAGCTGGCATTGAAGGTGGTCAACACCTTAACGTGAACGTTCTTAACCGCGACACTCTAGAAGACGCAGTTAAGCACCCTGAGAAATATCCTCAGCTAACAATCCGTGTATCTGGTTACGCTGTTCGCTTTAACTCTCTAACTGCAGAACAACAAGCTGACGTAATCGCACGTACATTTACTGAATCTCTATAAGCTCATGCACGATACACAGTAAATAACAATTAGCCTCGCCAATGTGCGGGGCTTTTTTATATCTGATACTAATTCCAGTATCTTCAACATTCTCCCAAAATGTTCGATTGAACCAAAAAGGCCTTTTCCGTTCACTTTTTTCTACAAATCCGTACAAATTACGGTAATATCGCGGTTCATAATTTAAGAGTAACTGCTCCATGAAATACCTTCGTTGTTTACCCCTGATTCTTCTCTCTTTTTCATCTTTGGCGTCTGAACGCTCTACGGTCACTTTCGCACTAGACAATGATGGCGTTTTTGGCGTTGACCAAGACTATACCAACGGACTGTTTCTGGGTTACACATCATCAAGCATTACGCCATACGATTGGGTAAAACCCTTGAGTCTTTCTTACTGGGGCGCAAGCTCTTTAGATAAATGGGAAATCACCCTTGGCCACAAAATGTACACCCCTTCTGATATCGAAGTAGAAACGCCATCAGCGAATGACCGCCCATACGCAGGTTACTTGCATTCAGAATTCAACTACATCAGTTTGAGCCCACAACAAGCTCAGCGTTTTAACATCACTTTTGGTACCACCGGTGAACGAGCGCTTTCTGAAGATGCTCAAAAACTGGTTCACTCAATCACTAAATCAGATGAGCCTCTGGGTTGGGAATACCAAGTTGATGATGAGTGGGCAGGCAGCGTTGGTTACCTAAGCCACTTCAATCTCATGCGTAATCAAGCGTTAGCGAATACTGATTTCGAGATTTCTAACGTTTCAGAAATTAACGTGGGTAACTTTAGAAGTGATATTTCAACAGGATTTATGTTCCGTTGGGGTACTGACCTAGGTGGTAACCTTGGTGCGGCTAATATCACGAGCGAAAATCCATTTAGACCAGGTATGATCGGCGCATCGAACAGCGGTTGGTTTACTTATGCAGGCCTCGAAGGTCGCTACCGTTTCAATGACTTAACCATTGAAGGGGATCGCTATGGTGTTGATGAATACGCAAATAAAAATAATGAAAGTCCAGCTATCTACGATGTGACTCTAGAGAACGTTCAAGCGACAGCTGTAATGGGTGTGGCTTGGTACAATCAATACGTTGGTGCCTCCTTCGCGCTAACCGCAAAAACGCCAGATTACAAAGAAGCGAAAGAGTCTATCTACACCACCGGTGGCATTACGATGTTCGCGTTCTTCTAGCGAATCATTCAAGCTTTCACATTTACTTTTCAAGTGTGGTAAAGGCAATCATCTTCAGTGGTGATTGCCTTTGTTTTTAAAGGTCTCGTTAGGATTTGACCCTATTTTATGTACCGTTTTTGTAATAAAATAAAGGGCATAAATTCCTCTACGAGAATAGCTCATGTCTACAACTGGTCGCATTCACTCATACGAATCTTGTGGTACTGTCGATGGCCCTGGTATCCGCTTTATTGTATTTCTTCAAGGCTGCTTAATGCGTTGTATGTACTGCCACAACCGCGATACATGGGACCTTCATGATGGCAAAGAAGTCACTGTAGAAGAAATCATCAACGAGGCGAAATCTTACCGTCACTTCATGAAAGCTTCTGGCGGTGGCATCACCTGCTCTGGTGGTGAAGCAATGCTACAGCCTGAGTTTGTCCGTGACTTCTTTCTAGCTGCTAAAGCTGAAGGTATCCATACTTGCCTCGATACCAATGGCTATATTCGTAAGCACACAAAAGTGGTTGATGAAGTATTAGACGCCGCTGATCTTGTGATGCTAGATCTGAAACACATGCGTGATGAAATTCACCATGATTTCATTGGTGTATCTAACAAGCGTACTCTCGATTTTGCCCGTTACCTTAATAAGATTGGTAAAACGACTTGGATCCGTTACGTGATTGTTCCTGGATACACAGACACACCAGAAGATGCACACCTACTTGGTGAGTTCATTAAAGACATGGATAACATCGAAAAAGTAGAGCTACTTCCTTACCACAAACTGGGCGCGCATAAATGGGAAGCTCTTGGTTTGGACTACCCTCTTGAAGGCGTAAACCCGCCAATTAAAGAGACAATGGATGAAATTGTTGCTGTTCTGAGCCAATATCACTCTAACGTAAAATATTAATCCCAACAGTATTCAACGCCTGTTTCAAACGCCTCAATTTCGATTGGGGCATTTTCTTTTGTTGGCTAGACATTCCTTTCACTTTTCTTTACAGCTTTTGTTTATCAATTAAAAAAATCATATTAAATCCGTGTTGAGATCATGTTTCCACTCGTAGGAATGCTGTTACTCTTACTTCAAAAAAAGAATACAACATTTAGTTTTTTAGTGAGGCTTCTCCCATGGAAATGACCAATGCTCAGCGTCTAATTCTATCAAATCAATACTACCTAATGTCTCAAATAGAACCTGAGAACTCTGCTAAATACCAACGTTTACAAACGATTGTAGAGCGTGGCTATGAACTCCAAATGCGTGAGCTTAACAAAGAGTTTGGTTGTTTGACTGAAGTAGAATGTCGCGAAATTATCGACATCATGGAGATGTACCACGCAATGCAAGAGTCGAACAAAATGCTTGAAGAAGATGAGCGTAAAGAGGTTGATCAGCGTCGCCTACAGTTCTTAGGTTTCGACATTGCATCTGAAGTAAAAATCGTACACTACGTACGTTTCCTTGTTGACTCTGAAGGCCTTTACCCTCAATTCGATAAAGCGGATCACCACTTCAATAGTCAAATGCCAATGCTAAACAAATACCGTCGCATGCTAACAACATGGCGCAACTGCCCTCGTCAGTACCACCTATGTGCGACAGAGCTATCTCAAATCTTTAGTGCTTAATGCATAAAAAGATAAGCCTCAGCTTGGCTTAAAAAGTTTCAGGAAAGGGTTGCTCATCACGAGTAACCCTTTTTTACTGCCTATACATAAAGAGAGAAAACGGAAACTATTTAGCAACGTGGATATGAAGTGAACTTTGCCCACAGAAAATGGTAATGAAACATGCAGATAAGATATTAAACATCGAGCCGTTTACCATTAATTTCTCTGATATAGTCCATTAACTAATGAGCGTAAACCAATAACTTGTAAGCATAAGGTCATTCATCTTTATTAATTCTATATCGAGGCTTTTAATACAAATTAAAAATCATCACACTCATTTGAACCGTGTATTTTACTCTAAAGATGTCGCTAGAATACTCACAGAAATTATTAACCAGAGCGATAAAAATGAGAAAATTCATCCTTGTATCACTAGCTATTCTATCGGCTTCATCTTTCGCAGCTAACGACATGTACGTACTTGGGGGCGTTGGCATTAACAAAGATGACGGAGGTCTACAATTCACTGCTGGCTCACAGATTCTTGATACCAATTTTCATCTTGAATCAACAATGAATTACATTGATTCCGATAGTAAAATGGTTTTGCAGGACATACACGGTGACCTAACTAAATACAAAGACAATTTCAAACACTTCAAAATGTCTTTAGCCCCAGTATATAAATATAGCTTCGATCAGTCTTTTGCTATCTACGGTAAGGTTGGTCTTGCGTACTCTAACTTCAATTCTAAATCAACGAGAACCGATAGAGATGGTTCAGTGACTAGCAAGTACTCAGATAGCGAATGGGGGGCAACTTACGGCATCGGTGCTGAGTTTAAATCTATACAACCAATGTTCGGTAACTCGAAATTCATGGCTCGTGTTGGTTTCGATTTCTACGACTACAAATCAGGTGGCCTAAGCCTAATCAATGAGGGGACTCTTGGCCTACAAGCTGGATTCACTTTCTAAGGTATTAAGTAAAAAGTTTTACTGTCGTTGAACAAGTTATCGTAATTAAAATTTTTGGTATCTTAACCTTAACCGCGCTGTACCTCACACAAATAAAAGGGCAACTCATCATGAGTAACCCTTTTGTGTTTTCTTCTTTTTAACTAGAAAACGTAAGCAACACCAACGTTTGCCGCCATATTAATGCCGCTATCTAAGATTGGACTGTTCTCGATATCGCCCTCTAGGTTAGTGTAACGAACACCCCCCGTAAGTTGGATACTTGGCGTTACATGTAGATAACCACCCAGACTAATAAAGTACTGGCCATCCCAACCAGCATCAAATTTGTTTAAATTCGTTTTTGCAGCTTCTGCTGAACTCACACCGTATAAGTGATTATTTAAACGTTCACCATTATAAGCATAACCAATTGAAGGCGTAATCGCCCAACCACTACGGCGAATAGGTAAACGCCATGCTGCCTCTGCATAAAGCCCATTGTGTTGAAAGCCAATGTCTGAACCAGCTGTCGCTTCAAACATTCCAACAAGAGTAATCAACTGATAGCTTATCCCGCCTAGTACTGAAGCTTTGCGCTCATCTAGGTTCTGGATATCAACGTTGCTAGAGTCACTGGGCTTCAAGGTTCTTGGGTCATAAACAGCTCGTAATACAACATTTTGTGGTGAGCCTGCTGGTAATAAACGATAACCAGCACTAAAGCCACGCATAAAAAAGTACTCACCTTCATAACCTATCATTGGAATAACCGCACGATTTGACGGCGTATCTCTATAGACAGCAGGAGAGTAAGAGGCTGCAACCCCTAAGGACCACTGTGATATTTGCGCATGGGCAGCTGTCGTCCCCAATGTTGTAGTAGCGATAGCGATGACTTTGAGCCAATGACTTTTCACATGTTTTCCGAATAATGAGCAAGTTTAACAAGATAGTACATTGTACAACACCGCTATTAACAAAAATAATAACAATAAACAATCGGTTTAATGAGCAATAATTCACAACAAGAATCTAATTTCCACCCAAATCACCAAAAATGACTAGCAAACCTCTAATACAAGAAACTTCAATCCGATTTATCTCCAGTTATTCATTGCTATCTCAAAATTTTTTTCGTGAAAAATTGTAAATAAACACATAATTGTTAAGCAAAATTGTGGAAGCAGGTCTAACCTTAAAATGTAGGGAGAGCCTATTTTTCAATCGCTCGTCAGTTTTGACTGGTTAACAAGGGGAATGTGACTATGAGTATATTTGACCACTATCAATCACGTTATGAAGCAGCCAAGGAAGAAGAGCTGACACTACAAGAGTTCTTGGCGCTGTGTAAAGACGACAAAAGAGCTTACGCCAACGCCGCGGAGCGCTTACTTCTGGCTATTGGCGAACCTGAGGTTATTGACACCGCGCAAGACCCTCAACTAAGTCGTATTTTCTCAAACCGAGTTATATCTCGTTACCGTGAATTCGAAGATTTTTACGGTATGGAAGATGCGATTGAACAGATTGTTTCTTACCTAAAACATGCTGCGCAAGGCCTAGAAGAACGCAAACAGATCCTCTACTTACTGGGTCCTGTGGGCGGCGGTAAATCATCGCTTGCTGAAAAACTAAAAGCTCTGATGCAAAAGCTACCTATTTACGTACTTTCTGCTGACGGTGAACGAAGCCCAGTAAATGACCATCCATTCTGTCTATTTGACGTCAATGAAGATGGTGACTTATTGAAAAACGAGTATGGCATCGAAAAACGCTATCTTCGTTCGATTATGTCTCCATGGGCTGCAAAACGCCTGCATGATTTCGGCGGCGACATTTCTAAATTCAAAGTCATCAAGCTACGCCCTTCTATCCTCGACCAAGTTGCGATCGCGAAGACAGAGCCTGGTGATGAAAACAACCAAGATATCTCTTCTCTAGTTGGTAAAGTAGATATCCGTAAATTAGAGCACTTCTCTCAAGATGACCCAGATGCCTACAGCTACTCTGGTGCGCTATGTAAAGCTAACCAAGGCCTGATGGAATTCGTAGAGATGTTCAAAGCACCGATTAAGGTACTTCACCCTCTACTAACAGCAACTCAAGAAGGTAACTTCAACGGTACTGAAGGGCTTTCTGCGCTGCCATTCGACGGCATGATTCTAGCTCACTCAAACGAATCCGAGTGGCAGACATTCCGCAACAATAAGAACAATGAAGCCTTCCTAGACCGTGTTTACATTGTAAAAGTACCTTACTGTCTGCGCGTTTCTGAAGAAGTTAAGATCTACAAAAAACTGCTTGAGCACAGTGAACTGTCGAACGCACCATGTTCACCAAGCACACTCGACCTGCTATCCCAATTCAGTATCCTATCGAGACTGAAAGAGCCTGAGAACTCGTCTCTGTTCTCGAAAATGCGCGTTTACGATGGTGAAACCCTTAAAGACACCGATCCAAAAGCGAAGAGTTATCAAGAGTACCGCGACTACGCAGGTGTAGATGAAGGTATGTCTGGTCTATCGACTCGTTTCGCCTTTAAGATCTTATCTCGCGTGTTCAACTTCGACCAAGCCGAAGTGGCCGCAAACCCAGTTCACCTGTTCTACGTCATTGAACAACAAATTGAACGTGAACAATTCCCTCAAGAAAATGCCGAAAAGTACCTTGAATTCTTGAAAGGATATCTAGTGCCACGCTACGTAGAGTTTATCGGCAAAGAAATTCAAACCGCATACCTGGAGTCTTACTCTGAGTATGGTCAGAATATCTTCGACCGTTATGTAACCTACGCAGACTTCTGGATTCAAGACCAAGAATACCGCGATCCAGAAACAGGCCAGCTATTTGACCGTGCTTCTCTAAATGGCGAGCTAGAGAAAATTGAAAAAACAGCCGGTATCAGTAACCCTAAAGACTTCCGAAATGAGATTGTGAACTTTGTGCTTCGTGCTAAGGCAAACAATAACGGTCAAAACCCAGTTTGGACCAGCTACGAGAAATTGCGCACTGTGATTGAGAAGAAAATGTTCTCCAACACAGAAGAGCTACTTCCTGTTATCTCGTTCAACGCAAAGACCTCAACAGATGATCAGAAAAAGCACGACGACTTCGTTGCTCGTATGATGGAAAAAGGCTACACCGAGAAACAAGTGCGCCTGCTATCTGAGTGGTATCTAAGAGTTCGTAAATCCTCATAACTAAACGGTATAGAGCTGCTCAAATGGGCAGCTCATACCAAACAATAACTCTTATACCCGTGCAAAAGTAGGATCGTGACATCAGCTGAGAGGGAGTTCTTATGGCACAATTTATCGATCGGAGGCTCAATGGCAAGAACAAGAGTGCTGTAAACAGACAGCGCTTCTTACGACGCCATAAAGAGCAAATCAAAGAATCTGTGGCCGATGCAGTCAACCGACGCTCAATCACCAACACTGAAACTGGTGAGGACGTCACTATTCCTCACAAAGACATAAAAGAACCAAGCTTTCACCAAGGCCAAGGTGGCGTGAGAGAGCGCGTGCATCCTGGTAATGACCAATTTATCACTGGCGACAAAATCGAGCGTCCGAAAGGTGGCGGTCAAGGTGGTGGCTCAGGCCAAGGGGATGCAAGCCCCGATGGCGAAGGTCAAGATGAGTTTACTTTCCAAATATCAAAAGACGAATACCTTGATATTCTTTTTGAAGATCTCGCTCTACCTAATCTAGAAAAAAATCAGGTCAACAAGATCACTGAATGGAAAACCCACCGCTCTGGTTACCAAAGCGCAGGTATTCCATCCAACATCGCGATTGTTCGTTCACTGCAACAGTCACTTGCTCGTCGAACCGCAATGACAGCAGGCCGAAAACGCGATTTGAAAACGCTAATGGACCAGCTCGATCAAGTTCAAATGACCGAGCCTGCTCAACCGTTTGAAGAAGCTCGAATCAAGGAAGAGATTGCCGAGCTACGTAAAAAGATCGATAGCGTGCCGTTCATCGATACCTTCGATTTACGTTACAAAAACTACGAGAAACGCCCTATTCCATCTAGCCAAGCAGTGATGTTCTGCTTGATGGATGTATCTGGCTCAATGGACCAAGCCACTAAAGACATCGCAAAACGTTTCTATGTACTGCTGTATCTATTCCTTAATCGCACCTACGAAAATGTCGATGTGGTGTTTATTCGTCACCATACTCAAGCCAAAGAAGTCGACGAGCATGAGTTTTTCTACTCGCAAGAGACCGGTGGCACCATTGTATCGAGCGCCTTGAAGCTGATGAAAGAAATTGTTGCTGACCGTTACCCGGCTAATGAGTGGAACATCTATGCAGCGCAAGCTTCTGATGGTGATAACTGGGCAGATGACTCACCACGCTGTAAAGAGTTACTGGTCAACACGCTTCTGCCAACTTGCCAATACTACTCGTACATCGAAATCACGCGTCGCTCACACCAAACGCTCTGGCATGAGTATGACAAGTTAGAAGCGAGCTTCGACAACTTCGCCATGAAAAACATCAAAACAGTGGATGATATTTTCCCTGTGTTTAGAGAACTGTTCCAGAAAGAGACAGCGTAAGGGGGCTTACCATGACAGCGAAATCAAACGTTGCAGAGAAAGACAAAGCTGCACAAAAAAACAACGACAAGATGCTGCCTGATGGTCCAGATTGGACGTTCAACCTCTTAGAGCGATACCACGTGGAAATTAAGCGTGTGGCGCAGCATTACCGACTAGACACTTACCCTAACCAAATAGAAGTGATCACTTCTGAACAGATGATGGATGCGTACTCGAGTATCGGTATGCCTATTAATTACAACCACTGGTCATTTGGTAAGAAGTTCATTCAAACAGAACAAAATTACAAGCATGGTCAAATGGGGCTAGCGTATGAAATCGTAATCAACTCGGCCCCTTGTATCGCCTACCTAATGGAAGAGAATACCGTGACGATGCAAGCGCTAGTAATAGCGCACGCCTGTTACGGCCATAACTCTTTCTTTAAAGGGAACTACCTATTCCAAACGTGGACAGATGCAAGTTCAATCATCGACTACTTGTTGTTTGCTAAGAAGTACATCAATGATTGTGAGGAGAAATACGGCGTTTCAGAAGTCGAACAACTGCTCGATTCTTGCCATGCGCTAATGAATTACGGCGTTGACAGATATAAGCGCCCAGAGAAGATCTCCATCGCGGAGGAAACCGCTCGCCAAGAAGAGCGTGAGGCTTACCTGCAATCTCAAGTTAACGAACTGTGGCGCACTGTGCCACAAAACCGCGATAAAGAGGAAGAGCAAAAAGTACGTTTCCCAAGCGAGCCACAAGAGAACATTCTTTACTTTATAGAGAAGAATGCGCCTCTACTGGAACCATGGCAGCGTGAATGTGTACGTATTGTTCGTAAAGTCAGCCAGTACTTCTACCCTCAGAAACAGACTCAGGTAATGAATGAGGGCTGGGCAACCTTCTGGCACTACACCATTCTTAACCATCTCTACGATGAAGGCTTGGTGAGTGATAAGTTCATCTTAGAATTCCTACACAGCCACACTAGCGTGGTCGCACAACCCGCCTACAACAGCCCTTATTTCAGTGGCATAAACCCATACGCGCTTGGCTTTGCGATGTTTAGAGACATCCGTCGTATCTGTGAAGAGCCGACCGATGAAGACAGAGAGTGGTTCCCTGAATTGGCTGGGTCAGATTGGCTAGAATCGGTCCACTTTGCGATGCACAACTTCAAAGATGAAAGCTTTATCAGCCAGTATCTTTCTCCAAAAATCATTCGAGACTTTAAGTTGTTTGCCGTGCTCGATGACGATCGAAAAAACACCATTGAAGTGAGCGCAATTCATGATGACCCGGGCTACCGCCTGATCCGTGAAAAGCTCGCCGCGCAATACAATCTCAGCAACCTTGAACCCAACATTCAGGTGTTCAATGTAGATGTACGCGGCGATCGTTCAATGACACTCCAATATATCCCTCATGACCGCATCCCTCTTGATAAAGGTTACGACGAAGTGATGAAGCACTTATATCGCTTATGGGGCTTTGATGTGATTTTAGAAGAGGTCAAAGACACAGGTCATCGAGAAATTCTGACTACTTGCCCGAAACGCAATGATTACGGAGCAAAAATCTAATACCCATCGCTGTTAATAGGTGATGAGTATAAGACTCCGCTCCCCCTACAACATAGTGGTCACCCGCTCGGAAGTGGAGCAACAAAAAAGCGCATAAGTCGTCTTATGCGCTTTCCTTTTAAGCTTCTTTTAGCTCTTGCCTCTTGAACTCTAACGTCTTAAACGAACACTATTAAACAATCGGCTTTTGACCGCGTTCAATCAGCTTCATCAGCACGCTGTCTGCGGATTTACCTGCCACGCCTGCTAGCTTGTCTGATAGCTTTTTCTTCTGTATATAGTGAATCGCTAGCACTGTCTTGTCTTTGCATGCTTCAACAACCAGGTCATCAGAAGTGCGAATCTCATCCACCAGCCCAAGTTCATGAGCTTGCGTACCAAACCAGTGTTCACCCGTCGCCACTTTATCAAGATCAAGTGCTGGGCGATGGTCGCGAATGAAGTCTTTGAATAGACCATGTGTCTCTTCTAGCTCTTCTTTAAACTTCTCACGTGCTTTATCGCTGTTCTCACCAAACATAGTCAGTGTGCGCTTGTACTCACCTGCTGTTAGCTGTTCGAACTCGATATCGTGCTTCTTAAGCAATTTGTTAAAGTTCGGCAGTTGAGCGATCACACCAATAGAGCCAACGATAGCGAAAGGCGCTGACACAATTTTGTCTGCAATACATGCCATCATGTAACCGCCGCTTGCCGCCACTTTGTCTACCGAGATAGTCAGAGGTAGGCCTGCTGCTTTGATACGATCAAGTTGAGAAGACGCCAAACCGTAGCCGTGAACCATGCCACCACCAGATTCAAGCTTTAGTAATACTTCATCGCCTTCACGAGCAACAGCCAGAACCGCCGTTACCTCTTCACGTAATGAAGCCACTTCTTTCGCATCAATGCTGCCGTTAAAATCAAGAACGAATAGATGTGGTTCACGCTTGCTATCAAGCTCGCCCTCTTTCGCTGCTTTTTTCACTTCTTTACCGCGTGATTTTACTTTCTCTTTTTCCGCTTTCTTTTCTGCTTTATCACGGGCTTTGATGAAAGCATCATCGTGTAGATGGTGCTCTAATTGTTCGATTGTCTGTTTATGGTGTTCAGATAGGTTCGTGATTGCCAGCTCACCTTTAATCGCGCTTGATTTTCCACCCACAGATTTAGCAATAACTAAAATTGCGATGATGGCGATTACAACGGTCGCAATCTTGGCTAAAAACAAGCCGTAGTCCAACAAAAATTCCAATGTCATATCCCCTAATGTATGAATTAGTGTATTGTAACCATCTTGTCACGATTACCAAGAATTTCTCATCATTCCGGCGGTTATCTGTGTGATTAAACATCAATGGAATGGCGAACATAATAAAAGAAAGAAGGATAAGCACAGTGGATTACCCAATCTCTACAGATGCCCTCAAAGATAAAGTAATTTTGGTTACTGGTGCTGGTGCCGGTATTGGACGCCAAGCAGCACTAAGCTTCGCTCAACATGGCGCGACAGTTATTCTGCTAGGCCGCAATGTTAAAAACCTTGAATTTATTTACGATGAAATCGAAAGTGCTGGTTACCCACAGCCTGCGATCATCCCATTAGATCTAAAAGGCGCGACAAAGCAGAACTACATTGATATGGCTGAAACCATTGAGTCACAGTTCGGTCGTTTAGATGGTCTACTACATAATGCTGGCGTTCTCGGTACTCTGAGCCCGTTTGAGCAGATTGATGAAGAGACTTTTGATGATGTTATGCAGATCAATGTGAAGTCTGAATTCTTGATGACTCAAGCACTTCTGCCTGCTCTTAAGAAAGCGGAAGCAGGTCGTATCGTATTTACCTCTTCTACCGTTGGCCACTCTGGCCGTGCATTCTGGGGCACTTACGCGATCTCTAAGTTTGCTACCGAAGGTATGATGCAAATCCTATCGGATGAGCTTGAAGACACCGACATCCGTGTTAATGCGATCAACCCGGGCGGCACTCAAACACGCATGCGTGCAAAAGCGTATCCTGGTGAGGATGCCAACAAGCTGAAAACACCACTAGACATCATCCCACTGTACCTACACTTAATGAACCCAAGTGTGACAGACATTAATGGCCAATGTATCGACGCTCAACCTAAGTAGTTGATATTATAACCAATCGTAAAAAGTCGCTTCAATAGCGGCTTTTTTTAGGTTCATCGATGATAGCTTTGGAAAGGGTAATGACGAACAAGGATTGCAACAACCCAGCGAGATGCAGGATTTACTTGAGGATTTCACCAGTGTTGGGATCTCCTTGAATAAGCCCCCCATCACGTTACTGGAAGTAGGCCAACCGATTAGGTCGAATCACTCATATGAAAGACTTAAAACAACAACGACACAAGTCCATGGTCACCGTCGTTGGTCTTGTAATTGGCAAGCAATCACCCGGAACCGCAGCTGGCGTCATCTTTGTCACACTGGAAGATAATACAGGCAATATTTACGTGATGGTATGTGAAACCACAGCACGCGCTCAACAGCAAGCGTACCTCACAGCTAAGGCGTTAAAGGTGCAAGGCATCCTAGAAAAGAAGATGAAATGGTACATGTGATTGCTGGGAAGCTGATCGACATTACCGATGAAAACGTTGGCTTAAAGAACAAGTCGCGAGACTTTCATTAATAACTCAGTCCGCTGTTTTATATCGCTTAGTAAAAAACGAAAAAGGGAAGAATCTGCCTCCCTTTATTTCAAATTGTTGAGTTATACCTCAACGTCAGCTTCCGTACGTCTTCTCTTAAATTCCCCATATAGTAATAAGCTTAAAGTCATAACAACTTTAGACGTTAACCATATCATTAAGAGGAACGACCTTAGATTGTGCGTGAAAAGTTACGTTAGTCGAAATGCATATTTCGTGACGATTAATACACTGCATCAATAATAGCAAACGTTCCCTATCAGTTTACTCAAAACGAATGACGGTATGATTTACAAAATCTGACGCATACGCTCTTGAGTTACCTCAACCAACAAGTCTGGTTGGAACTTAGAAATGAAGCGGTTACACCCTACTTTTTCCACCATCGCCTCATTAAAACTTCCGCTTAATGAAGTATTTAGCGTAATAAATAGGTCATGCATTCTCGGGTCAGAGCGCACTTCATGAGTCAGTTTGTAGCCATCCATCTCAGGCATTTCAGCATCAGTGATCATCAACAGTATTTCTTGATTGATGTCTTTGCCCTCATCACACCAGCCCTTAAGTAAATTCAGGGCTTCTAAGCCGTCACAACATTCGATAATGTTCAAACCCAATTGCGACAAGGTGCCTTTAATTTGATTACGCGCGGTAGAAGAGTCATCAACGATCAGCACATTACGTCCTATCATCTCTTGAGCTAACTGCTCATCTAAGACACCTTCAGAGATCGATACATCGTAATCGATGATCTCAGCCAACACCTTTTCAACGTCTATGATCTCAACGATCTTGTGCTGATCTTCTTCTTGAATGTGCGTGATAGCGGTTAAGTAATTGCCGCGACCCGTTGTCTTTGGTGGCGGCTGAATCTCTGTCCACATTGTATTGACGATATTGCGAACCTGCCCAACCAAGAAGCCTTGTACAGTTCGGTTGTACTCCGTAATGATCAAGTTACTCTCTTGCGATTCAGCACGCGATGGCGGAAAACCAATGGCGCTGCGCAGATCAATTACAGGCACAGATTCGCCTCGCAAAGAAGCTACACCCGTAATGTGATGATGAGACCCAGGTAAACGAGTAAGTACCGGCACTTTGAGTACTTCTTTAACTTTAAATACGTTAATTGCAAATAATTGACGACTATTTAAGCTGAATAATAAGAGCTCCAGACGGTTTTCACCAACCAGTTTCGTTCTCTGATCAACCGAATTTAAAACGCCAGACATACAACACCTTAGTGACAAATAATAACTGTGGCTACAATAGCCTACTTCAATAGGTTAAAGCAAAGCGCTAATGCACAGAATACTTAAACTAAGTACAACAAATGCTGTTATACAAAGCTTAAGAACATGGAAAGATTCGGAGGAAGGCCAAAAGAAGAGAAAAAAGTTAGCCTTCAATAACTTTCATTAACAACTGACCGTCGTAAAGTGCTTGCTTGATAAGCGCAGCACCAGGCATCGTTGCTTGTTTGTAGAATCGAGATTCCACCAGCTCTAAATCTTGGTGGTAAACTGACAAGCTCTGCTCTTCAATACACTTCTGAATCGCAGGATACAGAACGCTCTTAGCTTGGTTAATTACACCACCGACTAAGATTTTTTCTGGGTTGAACAAGTTAATCACAATGGCAATCGCTGAGCCTAGGTAACGGCCTAACTGCTCAATCACTTCTACCGCCAGTGGATCACCATCAGCCGCAGCAGCACAGATTTGCTCGATCGTAACATTTTCAAAAGCAGTCAGCGTCGATGCCTCACCATTGGCTAAACGCTCTTTCACTTGCTCACGAATCGCCTGTGAACTCGCGACCGTCTCTAAGCAACCTCGGTTACCACAATGACACATCTTGCCTTCCTTATCGATCTGGATATGACCCAATTCACCGATATTGCCGTGACGGCCTTGCAAAACGCGGCCATCAAGAATAATCCCGGCACCTAAGCCGTGGTGAATGGAGATTAAGACAGAGTTATCATTGCCTTGAGAGTTGCCAAACAGCTTCTCCGCCAGTGCCCATGCGCGAGTATCATTGGCAATAAAAACCGGCAAGCCCGTCTCTTTATAAATCTCAGGGCCCAAAGCCAAGTTTTCGACATTGTAATGCGGCATTTGCAATACAATACCCTGCTCTGAATTCACAAGGCCAGGGAGCGTGATCGCAATACTGGTTACCCTGTCGAGCTGCTCAGCATAAGTTTGGAAGAATTCGTCAATTTCGTGAAGAAGACGCGCAAGCACATCATCTTGGTCACGTTCGTGAATGTCGATCTTAGTATCGATAAGTACATCGCCACCCAATTCATGAAGCGCGATAGTAAGATACCCACGTCCAAGACGCATCGACAAGAACTGCCAACCTTCGTTATTAGTTTGCAAGCCCACAGCAGGACGTCCACGAGTTGTGGCTTCTTGAACCGTCGTTTCGTGGATAAGGTGAGCTTCCATGAGTTCACGGGTAATTTTGGTAATACTCGCCGGAGCCAACTCACTTTGTTTGGACAAATCGATACGAGAAATAGGACCTTTAAGGTCAATTAGTTTATATACACGACCAGCATTGACCTGT
The DNA here is from genome assembly GCF_054968605.1 of Pseudoalteromonas sp. G5_S1_14_S5. Classification (NCBI taxonomy): domain Bacteria; kingdom Pseudomonadati; phylum Pseudomonadota; class Gammaproteobacteria; order Alteromonadales; family Pseudoalteromonadaceae; genus Pseudoalteromonas; species Pseudoalteromonas sp. G5_S1_14_S5. The sequence continues at coordinate 31,697 of NZ_JBQKUM010000017.1, forward strand.
TTGACATGATCAATATGGCCCGGTTGAGCCATGTACATTTTACGCTCCAGAAATCATCAACGGGATAATTTTTTTACTTTGCGAAGTAATTGTGAAGTCACTTGGTATATCGCCGTGACCAGTATCACGTATATACATGAATCTTTGTGTATCTAGTCAAATAGTTTAAGAAAAGTTAACACCCACATCGATGAATTGAGACTTAATTTTCATAAAAAAACATTGCGTTTGAGTCCTGAATTCAATAATTAAAAGGATATCAATAAATATCCTCCTAGCTCCCAATAAATTATCAATTAATGCATATACTTAATTCAGTCTTTTAAAAAGATTACTGGCATCACTCTAGGAGCATTCATGACAGCTGAATTAAGAAAAACGAAAATCGTCACAACGCTAGGCCCCTCTACCGATAAAGGCAACGTGCTTGAAGAGATCATCAAAGCCGGTGCCAATATTGTTCGTATGAACTTCTCCCACGGCAGCAGCGACGACCATATACAACGTGCAGAAAAAGTCAGAGCAATCGCAAAAAAACTGGGGACACAAATCGCTATTCTCGGCGACCTTCAAGGTCCCAAGATTCGTGTGTCGACATTCAAAGATGACAAAATTCAACTTGCTGTTGGCGATGAATTCACCCTCGACAGCAGCTTCGGTTTAGGCGAAGGCAACCAACAAGCCGTTGGCCTCGACTATAAAGAACTACCGAACGATGTATCAGCCGGTGACATCCTGTTACTTGATGATGGTCGTGTGCAACTCAAAGTCACCAAGGTCGAAGGTTGTCGTGTTCATACCGAAGTCATCATTGGTGGCCCGCTATCCAACAACAAAGGCATCAACAAAAAAGGCGGTGGGCTCTCTGCAGAAGCGCTGACCGACAAAGACAAACGAGACATCGTCACCGCCGCCCAAATCCAAGTCGATTACCTCGCTGTCTCTTTCCCTCGTAACGGCGAAGACATTCACTACGCTCGCCAACTTGCGCGCGAAGCAGGCTTAGAAGCTCACCTAGTAGCCAAAGTAGAGCGAGCAGAGACGGTATCGACCGTTGAGAACATGGATGACATCATAATGGCTTCAGATGTTGTCATGGTAGCTCGTGGTGACCTCGGAGTAGAAATTGGTGACCCTGAGTTGGTCGGTGTACAAAAACAGCTTATACGCCGCGCTAGAGCCCTTAATCGCACTATCATCACTGCAACTCAGATGATGGAGTCAATGATCTCCGCTCCAATGCCTACCCGTGCTGAAGTAATGGATGTTGCCAACGCAGTACTTGATGGCACTGATGCAGTAATGTTGTCTGGTGAAACCGCTGCCGGACAATACCCAGTAGAGACAGTAAAATCGATGGCTGAAGTGTGTGTTGGTGCTGAAAAAATGGCGAACGTCAATCAGTCCAACTACCGAATTGACCGCACTTTCGTGACAGCGGAAGAAACAGTATCAATGGCAACCATCTACTCTGCTAACCACATGGAAGGTATTAAAGGCGTAGTCACGCTGACTGAGTCTGGGCGCACTGCTTTGATGATGTCTCGTTTGAGTGCTGATATGCCTATCTTCGCCCTGTCTCGTAATGAAGGAACACTAAACCGTTGTACCTTGTATCGAGGCGTAACCCCTATCTATTTTGAGACAGAAGCCAAAGACAGCTTTGACATTGCGCGATCAACACTTGATTGCCTTAAAGAGAAAGGACACCTCAAGTTTGGTGATCTCGTAATCATTACTCAAGGCGATATCATGGACGTGGCTGGCTCAACCAACTGTATGAGAATCCTACCTGTCACCTAGCTAAAAGCAGATAAAGCCAATAAACGACGATAAGATGAGATAAAAGTAAAAGGGTTATCGGACTAAGTTCAATAACCCTTTTTTCATTTCAATGATGTTATCTCACAAGACTAACTATAGCTTTGCAGCCGCATTATTTATCAATAACAATACTTGTCAGTTGCGGCATGTGGGAACTGCGAGCGTTCTCTGTTGTGGTATAAGTTTCAACGAATCGATAGCCGGCCTCTAAACCCAATTCGTAATCATGGAGCAAATCTTCTTTGTCACTCATTAAAGAGCTAGATTTTAACGGTTTACTTGGCGCGATCTGCACCACAAAGGCATCATCCGGAGGAGAATTCAAAAAGTCTTGAGTCAACGAGTAGGTTTGGTAGTGCACCATCAACATGTCGGCCAACCCAGAATCAAACTTATCACCAATTAAATGGCTTAAACGGTAAATATCATCAGCGCCAAACAACCATCGACCACCATTTAGTAAATCTAAATGCCCACGGTCACGCTTCTGTTCTTTAGAGCGTAGGATCTGCTGCTGGAAGAAAGAAGTCCAGTCCATTTTCCATTGCTCCACTTTTTGTTGCCAATGGCCTTGAACACTATCGAACGACTCTCGGAACCACTCCAGCTCCTCGGCAGTTACCGGTTTCGGTGCTCGGGTTTTCTGTTGCTGCTGCGGCGCTTGAACTGGCGGTCTCCCCTCTTCAACCGTTACTGGTTCGGTACGAATTACGACAATAGAACGAGCTTGCCTACGCCACGCTTCTTGAACGGGAATAGAGGCAGACACACCGCCATCCACATAAGCGTTATCACCAATCAAGATCTCATCATTGTACAAGCGAGGGATCGCACAAGTCGCAATCATCACCTTGTACCAATCGTCTCCCAACAGAGGAAAGTAGTGATCTCGTAAATCTTTAGAATCCGTTACCGCCGCGTAGAAGTGGCGTTCACCTAAGGTTTGCCGCCCTAAATCAAGATCGATCTTATAAGGGTAAGCCATGATTTGCTCTAAGGCCCACTCAAGCCCTAAATTCTTCCTATGCCGTATGTAAGAGAACAGATTAAAGAACTCTGGAGACGTGGTCAGGTCAAGGACAAAAGAACGCCCTAAGCCTTTATCACGGCACAAATAGGCACATAAGTTAAGCGCACCTGCCGATGTACCAAAGAATTCATCGAAAGGGTCAAAATTAGAAAGGAGAAAAGCGTCAAGAACGCCTGAGGTAAAAATACTTCTCTGCCCGCCGCCTTGAGCGACCAGTGCTGTTTTACCAGCAATAAACTTAGCGTAATAATCTAATTCTATTGCTGTATCAATATTGGTTACAATCCCACTATTCATTATTCCCTGAGTATAAAAACTCAGCCTCGTAATAAATGGTACTAACTGCCAATAGCAATAAAGCCAAATGAAAGAATGATGAAGTAAACAAACGCTGTAATTTGTAGGGCATTTTTCAGATTATGTTCCATAGACACCTCTGGCTTATTATTAATTTGTCGAGTCTCTATTTAAGTACTATCAGGTGTGTGAAGTATCTTCAAGAATCGTCGAGATTAGTCGCACGATATTGATGTAACCATCACAATTAGTGGGTGTATGGATCAGGATATACTCATGAATAACAAAGTAAATATGACGATGTTGGTTGCGCTTCTCTCGGCTTCGAGTGTTTATGCCTCACCGGAGATCATTATTACTCCGATGGTTGGCTATACCGGTGGTGGTAGTGTCGAAGATCAAGATGGCAAAACCTATGACATGAAAGGATCTGAAAACTACACTTTTGCGATTGAGACACCACTTGAGAAGGGGCGTGTTGGTTTCTTTTACTCAAACCAAAGCTCTGAATTAGAAACGCTAAACCTGAGCTCCTCGACCCAATATCTGCACTTTCAAAGTAGCATTTACTACCCGGCTTCCTCGGTATTGTCTGGATACCTAGGCTTAGGCCTTGGCGCCTCTTATGTCGATGTAGATTGGGCGAAAGATAAATACAGCTTCTCTACATCAATCTTTGGCGGCTTAGAATATAAATTGAGCGATCGCTTAGTGCTTAATACCCAAGTTCGTTGGTTAGGATCGGTAGTTGATAACGACACTACTGGTGTATGTAACATCCCAAGCAATGGGCAAGACTGCATTATTCGTTTTGATACCGACTGGATGAATCAATTCCAAACTAATGTAGGGTTAAGTTTTACTTTCTAGATAGTAATAAATTCAAAAAATGAAAAGGCCAGCGATGGCTGGCTTTTTGCTGTAGCTCGTTTGAAGTTCAACCTTAGAATTTGTAGGTAACACCCAGAGCACCACCTAGTTGTAGTTCAACGCCTTTGTACATGTCGAGTTCTGGGTGAAGTTGTGCGTACGCATTCCAACCTTCATAGAAGTTCACTTTGACACCTAACGGTAAACGCAGACCAAAGTCGTCATTCCACTCTGCCCATGCACCCGCACCAACATACCAGCTCAATGGCGCTTCTGTCTCAAACTGACCACGCTTCCAAATATAATCAAATGCAGCACCGTCATTGCCAACAGTGACACGGTATTTCTGGTCAAACTCAACAACGGCACTCAGATCTTGGTCAACGGATAAACCAACTTCTAACGCAGGAGCTTCAGAAGCATGAGCAAACGAGGTGAGGCTACCGCACATAAGGCCAATCAAGTAACGATGTTTCATAGTATTCTCAAACTGTTTCAGAAAGCGGTAGGTTAATTAAAAATCAACACCATTTGTCATCATAAAGTTAAAGATAGCAGACTATTAAAGGTGATGAGCATAGGTGATCAGTTTCAAAAAAATGGTAAATAACTGAGAGATAAAAGAATAAGCCTGATGAAACAGTAGAAACAAAAAAGGAGGCCTTTAGGCCTCCTTTCAATTTATTGAATCAGTGCATTAACCGTTGTTGCGGATCCACTCATCCATGTCTGTTTTCAGGTTGTCAGATTTAGTACCGAAGATAGCTTGTACGCCACCCGCTACTACTACAACACCTGCAGCACCAAGTTTTTTCAGCTTGTCTTGGTCAACAACTGCTGTATCAGCAACTGCAACACGTAGACGAGTGATACAAGCGTCAAGACCAGTGATGTTAGCTTTACCACCGAATGCAGCAACTAGCTCACCAGCAAGTTCAGAACCAGTCGCAGCGGCTTCGTCTTCTGACTCGTCTTCACGGCCAGGAGTTTTAAGGTCTAGAGCTTTAATCACAGTGCGGAATACGATGTAGTAAATTGCAGCGTAAGCAATACCACAAACAACCATTAGGCCCATCTTAGACGCGTGACCAGATAGAACTAGGAAGTCGATTAGACCGTGTGAGAAAGATGTACCGTGTACAAAACCTAGAGTGTTCGCAAGAACGTAAGCAGAACCCGCTAGTAGAGCGTGGATTGCGTATAGTACTGGAGCAACGAATAGGAATGAGAATTCGATTGGTTCAGTGATACCCGTTAGGAATGAAGTTAACGCAGCAGAAGCCATGATACCCATTACTTTTGCGCGATTTTCAGGTTTAGCTGAGTGTGCAATTGCGATTGCAGCAGCAGGTAGACCGAACATCTTGAACATGTAACCACCAGCTAGCTGACCGAAGCCATTGCCCGCAGCACGAGATGCGTCATCAGCAACTAGGTAACAAGTAAGAACACCGTTTTGAGTTTCGCCAGCAGCGTTTACACAAGTACCAGCTTCGAAGAAGAATGGTACGTTCCATACGTGGTGAAGACCAAATGGAATTAGAGAACGCTCAACGATACCGTAGATACCAAACGCAACTTGTGGGTTTTGGTGAGCAGCCCAATCAGAGAACGCAGAGATAGCGCCGCCAACTGGTGGCCATACTACAGATAGTAGGATTGCTAGTCCGATCGCAGAGAAACCTGTGATGATTGGCACAGCACGCTTACCAGCGAAGAAACCAAGGTACTCAGGAAGTTGAATACGGAAGAAACGGTTGAATGCCCAAGCAGCAACACCGCCGACTAGGATACCACCTAGTACACCAGTGTCGATTTTTTCAACGCCCATTACACCAGCCATTACGCCTAGTGTAGCAGTCATGATGCCGTAACCAACAATTGCTGCTAGACCAGCAACACCGTCGTTGTTAGTAAAGCCAAGTGCAACACCTACTGCGAACAGTAGTGCCATTTGACCAAATACTGAACCACCAGCTTGTTCCATTAGGTTTGAAACAATTTCTGGAATGAAAGAAAGATCTGCTGCACCGACACCTAGCAAAATACCCGCAACTGGTAAAACTGATACTGGAAGCATCAGAGACTTACCAACTTTTTGCAGGCTAGCAAAAAGGTTCTTAAACATGTTTATGCTCCTGATAAAGATAAAATAATTATATGGGTTCTAACGGCACACCCCCGTAGCCTAAATGTTAGCACCCAGTGAAAATGTAACCATGTATTGCATTATATTTTCTGCCGCTAAATATATATTGATGGGTAACAAACTTTCTAGTGACTTACGAAATTTAGTTTCAAAACACGTCTTGGATCACATGTCAAATTTAGAAATGCAATCCTTTACAAAAACATAATGCATTGATATTTATTGATATTTTTTATGACCACCATTATTTTACTGGGTAAATAAAATAAGAGCGAATGTTATTTTTAGTAACAAAATTACAAGTGTTATAATTAGTGCTCCCAAGTTCAACATAATTAGTAAACATTAAAAAAAAACGTGTTTTTGGTGATAAAAAACACAAAAAGGGAGCTTTCGCTCCCTTTTATTTGCTTAGTTCATTTTTTATCGCAAAAAAAGTTTCTGGTAATTTTTGGTCGTTTGTTCAGCAACCTCTTTCATCGAAACCCCCTTCAACTGCGCAATATAGGCTGCCACCTCGACTACATATGCAGGCTGATTCTGCTTCCCACGATATGGGATTGGCGCCAAGTATGGGGAGTCCGTTTCAATTAGTAGCCTATCTAACGGTAGGTTTTTAACAACCTCTTTAAGTTCTGTTGCTTGCTTAAAGGTCACAATGCCTGAAATTGAAATATAGAAACCTAATTCCATAGCCGCTTCAGCAAACGCCTGATCTTCAGTAAAACAGTGGATAACACCACCGCACTTCTCAGCGCCACCGTCACGAAGAATCGCAAGTGTATCTTCACGAGCATTACGGGTATGAATGATCAAAGGCTTGTTCAATTCTACCGCTAGTTCAACATGCTGTTTGAATCGCAGTTGCTGCAATTCCGCAGTTTCAGGTTGATAGTGGTAATCTAAGCCGGTTTCACCTATCGCAACCACTTTAGGGTTGCTCGCGTATTCACGCATTCTTTCAAGGCTGAAATCACTATCAACATCAAGAGGATGAACGCCACAAGACGCGTTAACGTCATCAAACGGCGCTATCATTTCGAGCATGTTTTCAAACGAATCTAATGTCACACCCACAGAAAGTAGTTGGTCAACATTAGCTGCTTTCGCTTTGTTAACGACATCTTCTACACTGGTGTGTAAATCTTGGTAATCTAGCTTATCTAAATGACAGTGGGAATCTACGAACATGTATCCTCGCAAGTGGCTATCAGCCAATTCATTATGAGTAGCTCCGTATTGAGCCCAGGGTTTTGTTTCAACTGCTCAATCAGTATCAATAGTTTATGTGCTGCAATATAGGCGCTTTGGTAAGACATCACCTCACACAGCGCGTTAGCACTTGGGGTTATAGCATTATTTGCCAAACCGAAATGCAACTTCTGTACATCTGAAAGTAATTGCCACAACCAACCAAGCTTTATCAAAGGATCTTTAGCAAGTTCAGTCGAGAACTTAAGCATGTCAGGCTGAGTGCCTTTAACGATGTTAACGAAACCATCGAATACTTTCTCGCAAGCCTCTACACCGCCTTCTTCAAACATCGCTTTCGCTTTCAACGGCGCATTATCGTTAAGTGCCAAAATATACGGTGGCACAGCCTTACCTACTTCCCCATCAAGCCAAACTGAGCCAGCTTCCAATTGTGGGCTAACCACATTGAATTGCTGACAACGACTTATGATGGTTGGCATTAGGCGATTGCTGTTACGAGTCGACAGAATGAAAATACACTGGCTTGATGGCTCTTCGAGAGTTTTCAGCAAAGCATTGGAAGCCGACTCATTCATCGCCTCAGCAGGTTCAAGTAAGATAACACGTAAACCGCCCAACTGAGATGATTCTTGAGCCCAGCGATTACTTGTACGTACTTGGTCAACCGTGATCGATTTGCCTTCTCTCTCTGGTGAGATGACATGAAAATCCGGATGGCTACCCGATTTCATCAATTCACAGCTATGGCAAAACCCACACGCCTCACTTTCATAGTTCGTGCACATTAATGCATCAGTAAGTTGGCTAATGAGAGCATCAACGCCCAACCCTTCCGGCGCATTAACAATCACAGAATTCGGAAAACGCTCAGCATCGAGGCTTTTTTTCCACTCACTCCAAACTGGCGTGAGCCAAGAATACACTTCCGCCATGACTACCTACTGTTGGTCTAACCACGAACTAAGCGCTTGCTTAATATCCGCGGCGACTTGTTCTATTTTTTGCTCTGCATTGATCACAATAACCGAGTCATCTTGTGCAGCTATCTCAAGGTAACGTTCGCGCGTGCGATCGAAGAAAGAGATATCCATCTTTTCAATTCTATCTAGCTCGCCACGACCACGTGCGCGTTCAAGCCCTACTCTAGGATCTAAGTCCAAGTATAAAGTTAGATCAGGCTTAAAATCGCCTAGCGTGGTTGCTTTCAATGACTCCATTGTTGCGCGAACGATCTGACGACCACCACCTTGATACGCTTGAGAAGACATATCATGGCGATCACCTAATACCCACTTACCGCTATCTAAAGCCGGCTTAATCACGTTTTCGACTAATTGAACACGTGCAGCGTACATCAGCAGTAACTCAGTCATGTCTTGAAGCTTTTCACCTTCGTGCTCTTCTTTGACCAGTGAACGCATCTTTTCTGCCAGCACGGTGCCGCCTGGTTCACGAGTGTTTACGAGCTCTTCAACACCAGATGCTTTCAATGTCTCAACGATGGCATTGATAGCTGTGCTTTTACCCGCACCTTCAAGGCCTTCAACCACAATAAATTTCGACTGATTCATAATTCGTTCTTTATTTGTTTTTTCTTAATTGTTTTAAGTAAGCTCGTACTGCACGGTTGTGCTCAGCCAAACTCTTTGAAAATACGTGCCCACCTGTGCCACTCGCGACAAAATAGAGGTAGTTACTTTTTTCTGGATTCAGAGCCGCATTAATTGACGCTCGACCCGCCATAGCAATCGGCGTTGGCGGCAGGCCACTCATAGTGTATGTGTTGTATGGCGTTGGGGTTCTTAGATCTTTCTTACGGATATTGCCATCGTAGCTATCGCCCATTCCGTAAATTACTGTTGGATCCGTTTGTAGACGCATACGCTTGTTCAAACGGTTAACGAACACAGACGACACACGTTCACGCTCTGAAGCAACAGCAGTCTCTTTCTCAATAATGGATGCCAGAATCAGCGCTTCATAAGGTGACTTAAGAGGCAGCTTGTCCGCTCTCTTTTCCCACTCATCGTTCACAACGTTCATGAGATCGCGATGTGCTCGCTTAAGCAAATCTAAATCTGTAGTGCCGTAGGTGTAGTGGTAGGTCTCCGCTAAGAACAGACCTTCTAGCTTCTCATTTTCAATACCCAGCTTTTCAGCGATCTCTTTTTCAGACACACCATCAAGCGTTTGTTGAATAAACTCATTGTTCTTTAACTGAACAAGCCACTCGTCAAAACGACTGCCCTCAACAAAGGTGATAGTAAACTGATGCTCTTTACCCTCTACAAGCACTTGTAGCGCTTGCTCAAGCGTTAAACCCGGCTCTAGCAGGAATGTACCCGCTTTAACATCAACAAGCTCTGGATGTAGCTTGCGGATTAGTTTCTCATAAGGAGATGCCTCAAATTGGCCTTCATTAATCAGCTGCGCAAGTACACGATTAAAACTGCTACCAGAGGCGATGGTAACCACCTGCGGCTTTTCTAATTGAATAACTTGTTTGAGGTTAGCTTGCGCTTGGTTGTAAACGTAGAACCCAGCAGCGCCCGCTGCGATTAAGCACAAGATAATAAAAATAAATAACTTTTTGATCACGAGTTTAGTTGTCCTTGAAGGCTACGAGTAACGGTTCCAATGTTAAATTGGGTTTCACTAATACGGGTAACAGGAGCAACCCCCAAAATGGAGTTGGTAATGAAAACCTCGTCAGCTTGCATGACTTGAGTTAAGCAGTAGTCAGCAATAGTAACGGAGAGTTCAGTTTGATTCAGCGTCGTTAACACTTGCTTACGCATAACGCCTGCAACACCACTTTGGGTAAGCTGCGGAGTATAAATGACCTCACCTTGACGCCAAAATAGATTGGCCATGGTGGTTTCAATCACATTGCCTGAGATATCAAGAACCAAACCGTCAACTTCACCAGCCTGATCCATTTCATCCTTCATCAATACTTGTTCTAGGCGATTGTTATGTTTGTGACCAGCAAGTAATGGACTCAAACCTAGTGCTTGGCGACAAACTCCGAGCTCAACTCCGTTGTCTTGCCATTCTGCATAGTGGCTTGGGTAATCAAACGTACTAATAGTAATGGTTGGCTTAGCAATGTTCTTGGTACTGTAGCCTCTCCCACCAGCACCACGGCTAACATGCAGCTTTATTCCGGCCTTGCTGCTATTAGAATTGTTTGCACTTTCGTGGTGGCAGTTTTGGATGTGTTGAATTGCACTAGTTAACCACGCGTTAACCACATTCCAATCTAATGCAGAAATACGTAACGCTTTTAGACATTCATCGACACGATGCTGATGGTCATGAAAATGCTCAATCTCACCATTTGAGACAAGCATAGTCGTAAAACAGCCGTCTCCATATTGAAACGAGCGATCCAAGATGTCGATAGTTTGCTGGCTTTCTCCGTCAACCCAAAACATGATTTTCCCCATAAAAAGAAACGGCTCAATGCTAAGCATCAAGCCGTTTAAAAACAAGTCTAATTATGACTATCTACGACGTTTAAGTCTTTTATAAGATGATTAAATCTTTTTGAAGATCAAACAGCCGTTTGTACCACCGAAACCGAAAGAGTTACATGCAGCATATTCCATGTTGCTAACGTTACGTGCGGTGTGAGGTACTAGATCAATGTCTAAGCCTTCTTCAGGATCATCTAGGTTGATTGTTGGTGGAACAATTTGGTCAACCAGAGACATAGCCGTGATGATAGCTTCAGCAGAACCTGCAGCACCTAGAAGATGGCCGGTCATTGATTTCGTAGAAGAAACCAATACTTGCTTGCTGCCAGCTTCACCAAGTGCACGTTTGATACCCTTAACTTCTGCTACGTCGCCAGCAGGAGTCGATGTACCGTGTGCATTCACATAACCGATTTGTTCACCAGTAATGCCAGCATCACGCATCGCCGCTTCCATTGCTAGAGCGCCACCAGAGCCATCTTCACTTGGAGATGTCATGTGGAAAGCGTCACCCGACATACCGAAGCCAACTAGCTCACAGTAAATCTTAGCGCCACGAGCTTTCGCATGTTCGTACTCTTCAAGAACCATCATGCCTGCACCGTCACCAAGAACGAAACCGTCACGGCCTTTGTCCCATGGACGAGAAGCTTTTTGAGGCTCGTCGTTGCGAGTAGATAGTGCTTTGGCTGCACCAAACCCCCCCATACCTAGTGGTGTAGATGCTTTTTCAGCACCACCCGCTAGCATTGCGTCAGCATCGCCGTATGCAATCATACGTGCCGCGTGACCAATGTTATGTAGGCCAGTTGTACATGCAGTAGAAATAGCGATGTTAGGACCGCGTAGACCACGCATGATAGACATGTGACCAGCAATCATGTTCACGATCGTTGACGGAACAAAGAATGGGCTAATTTTACGAGGGCCTTTTTCAGTAAGCGCTTGGTGACCAGCTTCGATCAAACCAAGACCACCAATACCTGAACCGATAGCCACACCAATACGTGGTGCGTTCTCATCAGTAACAGTTAGACCAGAATCATCAAGTGCCTGAACACCTGCTGCGACGCCGTATTGGATGAATAGATCCATTTTACGAGCATCTTTTTTAGACATGTACTCTTCGCAGTTAAAGTCTTTAACTAGACCTGCAAAACGAGTTGAGAAATTGGTTGCATCAAAATGCTCGATATTAACGATACCACTTTGACCAGCTAGCAGGGCTTTCCAAGAAGATTCTACAGTGTTGCCTACCGGTGACAACATACCCATGCCAGTGACAACTACACGACGCTTGGACACGATTTTACACTCCGGAGATTGAGATGATTTAAGATGAGGATAGATGAGTTAGATAAAACACAGGCGGTCGAGGTGACCGCCTGGGAGAGATTATTACTGAGCGCTAGTTACGTAATCGATAGCTGCTTGAACAGTAGTAATTTTCTCAGCTTCTTCATCTGGGATTTCAGTGTCGAATTCTTCTTCTAGAGCCATTACTAGCTCAACTGTGTCTAGAGAATCTGCACCAAGGTCATCAACGAAAGAAGCTTCGTTTTTAACTTCAGCTTCGTCTACACCTAGCTGTTCAACAATGATTTTCTTTACGCGTTCTTCGAGGTTGCTCATTTTTTCTTTTCCTTTACAGAGTTCGCTTTATGCGATGTTTTCCGTAGTTTATTCAATCTATTGAAAGTTGCAAGGTCAACTTTTCTGGTCAAACCACAATTTTCACGATTTTAACCGAAATTACGTATGATCTTGACTTAAATCATGCACAAATGTTGCACATAATTTAAACCATGTACATACCGCCATTGACGTGAAGTGTTTCACCTGTGATATAAGCTGCCGCAGGCGACGCCAAAAATACCACAGCTTCAGCGATTTCGCGAGGGTCACCTAGTCGACCTGCTGGTACATTCGCCAAAGTTACTGCACGTTGGTCATCATTTAGCGCTTTAGTCATGTCAGTTTCGATGAAACCGGGAGCAACAGTGTTTACTGTAACGCCGCGAGACGCAACTTCACGAGCCATTGATTTAGTAAAGCCAATCACGCCAGCTTTCGCCGCCGCGTAGTTTGCTTGGCCAGCGTTCCCCATGGTACCGACCACAGAGCCAACGTTTACGATACGGCCTTCACGCTTCTTCATCATGCCACGTAATACAGCTTTAGACATGCGGAAGATAGGTGTTAGGTTAGTGTCGATGATGTCATTCCATTCGTCGTCTTTCATACGCATTAGTAGGTTGTCACGAGTGATACCTGCGTTGTTGACTAGAATGTCAATCGCACCGAACTCATCATTGATGGTTTTCAGTGTAGCAGTAATTGAGTCAACATCAGTTACGTTCAGAGCAAGACCTTTACCGTTCTCGCCAAGGTACTCACTGATTGCAGCAGCGCCGCCTTCAGATGTAGCCGTACCGATAACTTTAGCACCACGCTCAACTAAAAGTTCAGCGATTGCACGACCGATACCACGGCTTGCGCCTGTAACTAGTGCAACTTTGCCTTCTAAATTCATCATAACTTCTCTATTAAGTGGTTATTACTTAGCAGCTTCTAGTGATGCAGTGTCGTTAACTGCAGCAGCTGTCATAGTTTTTACGATTCGTTTTGTTAGGCCAGTAAGAACTTTACCAGGACCTAATTCAAGTAGCTTCTCAACGCCTTGCTCGTTCATCGCTTGTACACCCTCAGTCCAACGTACTGGGCTGTAAAGTTGACGAACAAGTGCATCTTTAATTTTTGCTGGGTCTGTTTCAGCAACAACATCAACGTTATTGATAACAGGTAGCGCTGGCGTGTTGAACTCTAGAGCTTCTAGAGCCACTGCTAGCTTGTCTGCTGCAGGTTTCATTAGTGCACAGTGAGACGGTACAGATACTGGTAGAGGAAGTGCACGCTTAGCGCCCGCTTCTTTACATAGTACACCAGCGCGCTCTACTGCCGCTTTGTTACCCGCGATAACAACTTGACCAGGAGAATTAAAGTTCACAGGAGAAACAACTTCGTCTTGTGCCGCTTCTGCACACGCTTTAGCAATCGCTTCATCATCTAGACCGATGATTGCGTACATAGCACCAACGCCTGCAGGAACTGCTTCTTGCATTAGTTGACCACGTAGTTCAACTAGCTTGATCGCTTCTTTAAAGTCGATAACGCCAGCACATACTAGTGCAGAGTATTCACCTAAGCTATGACCCGCTAAGTTTACAGGTTGCTCTAGGCCAAGCTCTTGCCATACACGCCAAATTGCAACAGACGCTGTTAAGAGAGCCGGTTGAGTGCGGAAAGTTTCATTTAAATTTTCAACTGGGCCATCTTGAACTAATGCCCATAGATCGTAACCAAGTGCTTCTGAAGCTTCAGCAAATGTTTGTTTAACAACATCATACTGTTCGCCTAGGTCTGCAAGCATACCGATAGCTTGAGAGCCTTGGCCCGGGAATACGATAGCAAACTTGCTCATTGTAATTTTCCTTTAAGCAAAGCAAAAAATTGAATAAGGCACATAAGTTATGTGCCTTGTTTGTAGGTTTTCGCTTAGGGTTAGAATTTAACTAACGCAGAACCCCAAGTGAAGCCGCCGCCAAATGCTTCCAATAGAAGTGTTTGACCGCGTTTAATTCGTCCGTCACGAACAGCCTCATCTAATGCTGTTGGTACGGTAGCCGCTGACGTGTTGCCGTGTTTATCAAGGGTGATCACCACTTGATCAAGTGACATTGTCAGTTTTTTCGCCGTTGCCGAAATAATACGGTAATTAGCTTGGTGTGGGACTAACCAGTCAAGCTCAGACTTATCCATGTTATTTGCAGCTAATGTGTCTTTAACTAGCTTAGATAGCTGAGTTACCGCCACTTTGAATACTTCGTTGCCTGCCATGTGCAGCCATTTGTCAGCGTCACCGCCACGCTCTGGTACTTCAAGGCTTAGAAGCTCAACGTATTTACCGTCAGAGTAAATGTGAGTCGACAAAATACCTGGCTCTTCGCTTGCGCCTAAAACCACCGCGCCTGCTGCATCACCAAATAGGATGATCGTAGAGCGGTCAGTCGGATCACAGGTTTTTGACAGTGCATCGGCACCAATCACCAAAACGTTCTTACACATGCCTGATTTGATGTGCTGATCTGCAACAGACAAAGCATAGACAAAACCAGAACACGCTGCAGCCAAATCAAACGCAGGGCAACCTTTGATACCAAGCTTACCTTGTACCTGACACGCCGAAGACGGGAATGTGTGGCTACTACTGGTGGTCGCAACGATGATTAAATCAATCTCTTCTTTGTCGATACCCGCCATGTCAATGGCATTTTCAGCAGCGTAAAACGCCATATCTGCAACGGTTTCGTTTTCCGCTGAAATACGACGCTCTTTAATACCTGTTCTAGCAACGATCCACTCGTCGCTAGTCTCTACCATTTTCTCTAAGTCTGCGTTAGTACGCACCTGAGATGGCAAGTAGCTGCCAGTACCTAAAATTTTGCTATACATGAAGACTAATAATGCCTCTCGAGTAAAACCGCTTCCAAACGATCGCTAATGCGGCTGGGGACTTGTCGTTTGACTTCGTGTACTGCCTCGCCAATCGCGTTGACAACTGCAGATACATCAGCACTTCCATGACTTTTAATGACAATACCGCGCAATCCTAACAAACTTGCGCCGTTATACTGGTCGGGGTTCAAGGTTTTTAATTCAGTAAATAGCTCAGAAAACAACATTCTGGCTATCCAACCCTTTATATTTGAAGCCATCATGCGCGTTTTTAGCTTATCAATAAAGAGCTGAGCCGTACCTTCGCACGTTTTTAAGCAGATATTGCCCACAAAACCATCACATACGACGACATCAGCAGCATCTTGAAGGAGTTGGTTACCTTCAATATAGCCTATGAAGTTCACAGACTGAGTATTCGACAACATTTCAGCGCATCGTTTTACAAGGTCATTACCTTTAATTTCTTCGGCACCGATATTTAAAATAGCGACACGTGGAGCGCGACCTAAATGTTGTTCCGCTAATGCACTGCCCATCACAGCAAATTGGAAAAGCGAATCTGCATCACTAGACACATTTGCCCCTAAATCAAGCATCCATGTACGATTCCCTGAAGCGGTAGGCAAAGCTGAAACCAATGCGGGCCTATCAATGCCAGGGAGGAGCTTAAGTCGAAAACGGGACAGAGCCATCAATGCGCCGGTGTTGCCACCACTCACACAAGCATCAGCTTGAGAGTTGGCGACCAAATCAATAGCAGCACGCATGGAGCTACCCTGACTGTTACGCAGGGCTAGTGAAGGTTTTTCAGAATTGGAAATAACTCGAACGCAATGCTGAATACTCAGACGAGAGTCAGGCACTCGACCTAATGAAGATAATTGAGATGTGATCGCGTTTCGATCACCTATGAGAATGACTTTTAGCTCTGGGAAATACGACAGTGCCTGCACGGCGGCAGGCACTGTTACACGAGGACCGAAGTCCCCGCCCATTGCATCAAGCGCAACGGTTAGATTTTGCAAAGGTCAACCTTACTTGTTGATAACCTTTTTGCCGCGGTAGAAACCTTCCGCAGTCACGTTGTGACGTAGGTGAGTTTCACCTGAAGTTGCGTCTACAGAAAGTGCAGCTGTAGTTAGCGCATCGTGTGAACGACGCATGCCACGCATTGAACGTGATTTCTTGCTCTTTTGTACGGCCATTGACCCTACTCCTATGTAAATTCTTAAAGAAGCAGTTACTTCTTCAAGCTTTTTAAAACATCAAATGGATTCGGCTTCTTCTCTTCCTCAATTTCTTCAGGAAGTTCACCAAACACCAAGTTATTTGAGTTAACGCTACATTTCGCATTATCGTGCATTGCTATTTGCGGCAATCCAAGGATGAACTCGTCTTCAACTAGTTGAATTAGGTCTAACTCACCGTACTCGTTCAGATCTACCAAATCGTACTCTTCCGGTGCTTCCTCTTCACTTTTCTCATTATAGTAAGGAGTATAAGTGAATTGGACATCGCACTCATGTGCGAAAACCTCATTACAACGCTGACACTCTAAATCGACTTCGACGTTAGCTTTACCAGAGATAACGACTAATCGTTGTTCATCAAGCCCAAATGACAATGAGACTTGCGCGTCACGTTTTACGCCTTCAGTTGCGTCAGCTAAACGCTTAAAAAGACTGGTTTGGATGATGCCATCTAAATCTAGTCGTTTCTGAGCCGTTCTTGCCGGATCAACTGTACGCGGTATTTTTACCTTTTGCATAGGGCGCGAATCTTATCTTCCAAATCGAGTTTAGTCAAAGGAAATGGCAAAAAAAGTACACTTTTTTACCTTTCCCATACAGAGCATTATGAATAGCGGGATAACTTCCTATATCCTACTGTAAATGCTTCTATGAATTGTAAATTAAAATGAAAAATTACCAACTAGTTTTAGCCTCTACCTCACCATTTAGGCAAGAGATCCTCAAAAAACTACAAATTAGCTTCATTACAGCCAAGCCTGACTGTGACGAAACACCGATTTCAGGGGAGACTCCACAAGAGTTGGTCATGCGCCTTGCTGAAACCAAAGCTAAGTCTTGCGTTGTTGAGCAGCCAAGTTTGGTGATTGGCTCGGATCAAGTCTGCGTGATTGACGGCGAGATCATAGGTAAGCCTCACACTCGTGAAAAAGCGATTGAGCAGTTATCTCGTCAAAGTGGCAAGAACATCACCTTCTATACAGGCGTCACTGTATGGAATAGCGAAACCCAACAAGCTGACACGCGTCTCGACACTTTTATTGTTCACTTCCGTGATTTAACCGAGCAAAAAATCATCTCTTACGTTGAAAAAGAAGAACCGTATTGGTGTGCAGGCAGCTTCAAGTGTGAAGGACTAGGTATCGCTTTGTTCAAACAAATGGAAGGTAAAGATCCGAACACGCTTATTGGTCTACCGCTTATCGACCTAGTCGATATGTTGGATGCGCAAGGAGTGAGTGTGCTTTAACTCGCGCTTATCACTCTTACATAGATTCCCTACTCCTTCCTTCGTCAGTCTAGGGAATAATGAAGTTGTCTCATGAATACTGCGGAAGACAGTAAACCAAAGGTTTTTCGACTGAGGTAACACGTAAATACAAGGTACTATTTTACTCGAATAGCAAAAAGTATCGTCATCCCAAGAGTGAGGGACGAGCGAGTTGGGGATCTCCTACAACAAGCACAAACAAAAAAGGTTGACGAACTTCGTCAACCTCTCTCATTTTCAGATAACTGATACTAAATCCAAAAAGAGTGCTCCCCTTCGTATTTTGTATCTTCTCAAAGCTTACGTAATCCAGCGAGCGCTTTTTCTAGCCTCGCTTCCATCGGAGCTGAAATATCCATCTTCTCCTCACTACCTGGGTGCGTGAACTTGATGTTTGCTGCATGCAGGAACAAACGGTCCAAACCGACCTTTCCAGTGTAAGCGTCAAAACGACGATCACCATAGCGGTCATCCCATGCAATTGGGTGGCCAGTGTATTGAGTGTGTACACGGATTTGGTGCGTACGGCCAGTAATAGGACTTGCTTGAATCAGTGTCGCATCTCTGAACTTCTCTAAAACCTTAAAACGAGTTTCAGAGGCTTTACCATTAGGGTTAACACGAACGATGCTGTTTACTTCATTTTTTAGCAAAGGCGCATTCACCACCTTACAACTGTTCTTCCACTCGCCCATCACTAAAGCGAAGTAGTATTTTTGAACCGTTTTTTCACGGAACTGTGCTTGAAGGTGTCTTAGCGCCGAACGCTTCTTAGCAACAAGCAAGATGCCAGACGTATCTCTATCGATACGGTGCACTAACTCAAGAAAGCGAGCTTCAGGACGAAGTGCACGCAATGCTTCAATTGCGCCAAACTTAAGTCCACTACCACCATGAACGGCAGTGCCTGATGGTTTGTTTAGAATCAGCATGTGATCATCTTCATAAATGATGCACTGTTCCAATTCTGAAACCTTATTGAGTTTCGTGCTTGGCACGTTCTCTTCAACTTTCTCTTCAATGGTAACTGGCGGGATACGAACTAAATCACCAGCTTTTAGTTTGTACTCAGCCTTGATGCGTTTTTTGTTTACGCGGACTTCGCCTTTACGCACGATTCGGTAAATCATGCTTTTCGGGATGTTTTTTAATTGGTTGCGTAAGAAGTTATCAATACGCTGACCAGCCATATCTTCGTCAATATCGACAAATTGGACTTGGGTTCTAATTTCGCTCATTGCGCTATTGTATCACTGTCACTTTTGATAATTGAGGTTTTCTTAGGTCTATTCTGAACTAATTTACTCTTAATTCTTGATCGTCTACCACCAAATGGTCGCTGAAGTTCTATATTTCTTTGATTCTTCGAACAAAAAAGCATCAAGATTGCTGCAAATTAAAATATCAATTGATAAATTATTTATAGACAGTGAGTTAGAGCTATCAAAACACAAACAAAAACTGTTTTTTTTACAGCATTCCGACAAAGCAGATTGCTGTGTTTACCGACCACTGCTATAGTTCACAGCTGCTACCAACGGTTTGGCTAAAATTCAAACAGGCAATCGTTCATAAGCAAGTAAATGAGTAGATAACTCAGATTAGACAGTGCTGCAATTGGCGTAAGACACAGTTAACTGAGTCCCCTTATCGCTCTACTCACGTACGCTCATGTTGAGTATTCACCGCCACATCGCGGATCATAGGCTAACTCCCTATGATGACTGACGTGCCCCAGAGCATCCCTCTCCAGCCGGGAGGCTGCACCGATAAAGCCATGGGATCTGGCACCATGAGAAACGAAATAAAGCGATAAGAACAATGATGAAAATAAGAAAAGACAACGAGTATTTCTAAATGAAAAGAATGTTAATTAACGCAACTCAAAAAGAAGAGTTGCGTGTCGCTTTGGTTGACGGCCAGCGATTATTCGATCTAGATATCGAAAGTCCAGGTCACGAGTCAAAGAAAGCGAATATCTACAAAGGACGTATTACCCGTATTGAACCAAGCCTAGAAGCGGCATTCGTTGATTACGGCGCAGAACGTCACGGTTTCCTCCCTCTTAAAGAAATTGCCCGCGAATACTTCCCTGAAGGTTATACATACCAAGGCCGTCCTAGCATTAAAGAAGTGCTAAAAGAAGGCCAAGAAGTAATCGTACAAGTAGAGAAAGAAGAACGTGGTAGCAAAGGTGCTGCACTGACAACTTTCATCTCTTTGGCAGGTAGTTACTTAGTTCTTATGCCAAACAACCCTCGTGCCGGCGGTATTTCTCGTCGTATCGAAGGTGATGAGCGCACCCAACTGAAAGCAGCATTGAGCACTCTTGAGCTTCCTCAAGGTATGGGCTTAATCGTTCGTACAGCGGGCGTAGGCAAAAGCGCAGAAGAGCTAGAGTGGGATCTAAACGTTCTATTGAATCACTGGGGCGCTATCAAGCAAGCTTCTGATTCAAATGCAGCTCCTTTCCTAATTCACCAAGAAAGTAACGTTATTGTTCGCGCAATTCGTGACTACCTACGTCGTGACATCGGCGAGATTCTAATCGACAGCAACACTATTTTTGAACGTGCTCAAGCGCACATTCAACTAATACGCCCAGATTTCATGAATCGCGTTAAGAAGTACGATGGTGAAGTACCACTATTCAGTCACTACCAGATTGAAAGCCAGATCGAATCGGCTTTCCAACGTGAAGTTCGTCTCCCATCTGGTGGCTCTATCGTGATCGATCCAACAGAAGCGCTAACTTCTATCGATATCAACTCAGCTCGTGCAACAAAGGGCGGCGATATCGAAGAGACAGCACTGAACACTAACTTAGAAGCAGCCGATGAAATTGCACGTCAATTACGTCTGCGTGACCTAGGTGGTCTTGTTGTTATCGACTTTATCGATATGACTCCGGTTCGCCACCAACGCGAAGTTGAAAGCCGCCTACGTGATGCCGTTCGTCTAGACCGTGCTCGTGTACAAATTGGCCGTATTTCTCGCTTTGGTCTTCTAGAGATGTCTCGTCAACGTTTGAGCCCATCACTAGCAGAAGCAAGCCACCACATTTGTCCTCGTTGTACAGGTACTGGTGTTGTTCGCGATAACGAATCTCTAGCACTGTCTGTTCTACGTTTGATTGAAGAAGAAGCTCTGAAAGACAACACAGCGCAAGTACTTGCTGTTGTGCCTGTTCCTATCGCGTCTTACCTTCTGAACGAAAAACGTCGCTCAGTAAACCACATCGAGAAGAACCAAGAAGTTAAGATCACTGTTGTTCCTAACTCTGACATGGAAACACCGCACTTTGAAGTTATCCGTGTACGTGAAGGCGAAGAGTTCGATCTACTTTCTTACCTACTTCCTAAGAAGCTAGATGCTCTAAAAGAAGCAGAAAGCAAAGAACCTGCAGAACAAGCAATTCGTTCTAAGAAGATCGAAGAGCCAGCTCTTAAAGGCTTCGCTGCTCCAGCTCAATCAGCTCCAACTCCTGCGCCAGCACCAAAAGCAGCACAAGAGAAGAAAGCTGAACCAGTAGCACAAGAATCTGGCCTAATTGGTCGCTTCTTTAAGGCTATCGGTAGTTTCCTTTTTGGCTCTTCAACTCAAGAAGAGAAGCAAGAAGAGAAACAAACTGAAGAGAAGCCTAAGAACAACCGCAATGGCAATCGTCAACGCCGTGACCGCAACGATAACCGCCGCCGTAACCAACGTGGTGAGCGTGGTGACAACCGTAACGATAACCGTGACAACAAACGCCGTCGCAAAACTGCACGTGATGAGAAGTCTGAAGAGCAGAAAGATGCAGCTCCACAGCAAAATCGTCAACCTCGCAAGCCTAAGCAAGATCGCCGCAACAAGCAGCGTGATGAGCAGAAGCAACGCGAAGAGCAAGCACCATCTAAATTAGCAGAAGAAGGCCTACAGCTAGCGGCAGACGCACAAGCTGGTAAGTCAGATGCGCCAAAGGCTAAGCCTGAAGCGAAAGCAGCTAAGATTAAAGAGCGTCGTCAACGTCGTAAGATGAACAAGCAAGTTCGTGTTAAAGACCAGCAAGCTCACGCAGAAGCGACTGAAAGCTCAGTTAAGGAACAAAAAGCACCATCTGTTTCTAAAGAGCAAGCAGCAGCGAAAAACAAATCAGTAGCGCAAGAGCAAAAAGTTGCAGAGCAAGTTGAAGCAGCTCAAGCAAATTGCGAGAAATCTGAACAGGAAGAACCGAAACAACGTCGTAACCGTCGCTCTCCACGTCACCTACGTGCAAGTGGTCAACGTCGTCGTCGCGGTCGTGACCGTCGCCCTAACCCATTCCGCCTTCGTAAAGGTGGTGTAGCTTCTCCAGAGATGGCTATGGGTAAAGTGATGCCTCGCTTCATTCCGAAGCCTCACCACAAACAGGCAAAACCTGAAGTGGCTGAAGTAGCAGTTAAAACGCAAACAGTGGTTAATACTCAAGAGCAAAATGTCGCTCAAGAGACAGTACCACAAAGCAGCGTTGTAATGGCTGGCGGTTTTGCATGTCCTGAACTGGCTATGGGTAAAGTGATTATCCGCCGTGAAGAGACAGCTGAAACTCAAGCAGCAGTTGCTGAAGCTATAGTAACTGAAGTTCCTGTTGTTGAAGAAGTTCCAGTGGTTGTCGAAGCGAAAGTTGAGGCACCTGTCGTTGAAACTCTAGAAGTTGAAGCACCAGTTGAGACGGTGAGAACTGAGGAAGCCGTTGCTGAAACACCAGCAGTTGAAGCTGAAACGGCTGTCGTTGAACCAGCAAAATTCGTTGAAGCACCGAAAGCTGAAGTGAAAGTTGAAGAAGCGCCTGTTGTAAAAGAAGAGACGCCAAAAGCAACGGTTGCGAAGAAGCAAGCGGGCTCACCAATGACTAAAGCTCCAGGCCCTCAAGAGATCAAAGAGATTGAAGTGGTTGCAGCACCGTTCCGCACTGAACGTTTTGTACCAAAAGGTGCAGGTAGTCAAGTAGCGTCAAACAAAGCTGGCTCAGGCATGACTAAGCCAAACTACTAGTGATTACTACTGAGTAATCATTAGAAAATCGAATCAAAGGCTGCTTATTTAAGCAGCCTTTTTCTTATCTGCTAATCGAATAAAAATTAATAGATATATTACTCAAAATTGGGTTCTACCTTGAACTTAGTCACAATTTTGGGTAGCATTCGCGCACTTATCTTTTCGACACTTAGCTATTGCCGCTCTTTTTCATCACTGTTTAGCTACGCAATACACTCGTGTCGGTAAATCCATTTTAAGCATAGCTGAGCACACATGTTCGAATTCCCACAATTTTCTAAGCACTCTGTAAAGAATGACGTACTGTCAGGCCTTACCGTAGCACTTGCTCTGGTACCTGAAGCTGTAGCATTCGCCTTTGTTGCTGGCGTTGACCCAATGGTTGGTCTCTACGCAGCATTCATCGTAGGTTTTATCACTTCAATCTTCGGTGGCCGCCCAGGCATGATTTCTGGTGCGACTGGCGCGATGGCTGTTGTAATGGTAAGCCTAGTTGCAACTCATGGTGTTCAATACCTATTCGCGGCAATTATGCTAGCTGGCCTTCTGCAAATTGCAGCGGGTGTCCTCAAGCTAGGTAAATTTATCCGTATCGTTCCACACCCAGTAATGATTGGTTTCGTGAACGGCTTGGCTATCGTTATTTTCCTAGCTCAACTTGGTCAATTCAAAGCACCAGACCTAACAGGTGCATTAACTTGGCTACCAAGCGACCAAATGACTCTAATGTTAGGCCTAGTGGCACTCACTATGGCTATCATTTACTTCCTACCAAAACTGACGACAGCAGTACCATCTTCACTGGTTGCTATCGTAACTGTGACGGCATTGGTTGTAGGTCTTGATCTTGAAACTCGCACTGTTGTTGATTTCCTACGCACTATGTCTGGTGACGAAGCGGCAACGCTAGCGGGTTCTCTACCGACTTTCTCTATTCCAGCAGTACCGTTTAACCTAGAAACGCTATACATCATTCTGCCTTACGCAGTGATCCTTGCAGCGATTGGTCTAATCGAATCACTACTGACGCTCACAGTACTAGACGAGATGACAAATACTCGTGGTCAATCTAACCGTGAATGTGTTGGTCAAGGTATGGCTAACGTAACGTGTTCAGTATTTGGTGCGATGGGTGGTTGTGCGATGATTGGTCAGTCAATGATCAACGTAAACTCTGGTGGTCGTGGTCGTCTATCGGGCATCGTTGCTGCTGTTGCATTGCTAATGTTCATCCTATTCGGTTCAGCACTTATCGAAATGATCCCGCTAGCGGCGCTAGTTGGTGTAATGTTTATGGTTGTAATTGGTACATTCGAATGGGCAACCTTCAAGCTTGCACGCCGTGTACCTAAGCAAGACTTTTTCGTTATCGTTCTTGTTACGGTTGTAACAGTAATGACTGACCTAGCAGTAGCGGTATTTGTAGGTGTAATTGCATCTGCACTGATGTTTGCATGGCAACACGCTAAGCACATCTACGCTGATACTTTCATCAACGAAGCTGGTTCAAAAGAGTACAAAGTAAACGGTCCAATCTTCTTCGGTTCAACAGCAAACTTCCTTGAATTGTTTGACGCTCATGAAGATCCACAAGATGTTATCGTTGATTTCGCGAACTCTCGCGTAACCGACCACTCTGCTATTGAAGCAATTGATACTATTGCTGAGCGTTACGCTGCACAAGGTAAAACGTTGCACCTGCGTCATCTAAGCCAAGACTGTGTTGCTATGCTGCACAAAGCAGGTAGCTTAGTAGAAGCAAACGTAGCCGAAGATCCAATCTACAAAGTCATGTCTAAATAATCTTAAACATCACTTTACGCTAGATATAGAAAGGCCGACATTCAATGTCGGCCTTTTTTATACTTCGCGTTCAAGCGTTCTACAACTCTTATATTCTCGAGATCAAATCGATCTTAATATCGCTTCGCTAGATTCTTCGATTAAGTCCAAAACCAGTTCGAACCCATCACCCTCTCCATAATACGGATCAGGCACCTCTTGATACTGCGAGTCACCGAAACTTAAAAACAACGCCAGTTTGTACTGCAAGTGTGCTGGGCATTGGCTCATTAAGTCAGTCAAATTAAATCTATCTGCTGCGAGTATTAAGTCAAACTCTTCGAAATCATTTGCGACGACTTTTCTTGAAGTAATGCCTTTAAAGCTATAGCCTCGCTTCTCTCCTGCCACTTTAGAGCGCGAGTCTGGCGGATTACCTTGATGGAAGCCTATCGTCCCCGCTGAGTCGACTAGAACATCAATATTGAGCTGCTGTGCCTTCTTTCGTAATACCGCTTCACCTGTTGGCGAACGACAAATATTGCCCATGCAAACCACGAGTATCTTTTGCATCCGTAATCACCTGTTCTTCCGATGGTTTTTGCTATCGTTAAGTTAGGCTATGATAGGCGCAATCACAACTTAAAAGGATTTGTTATGTCGACTGAAGACAACAAAGAACAACGTCATAAAGTAAGACAGCAGAAAGTAAAAGAACAAGTCGATGCTCGTGTCGCTGCAGCACAAGAAGTAAAAGGCCTGTTACTGGTCATCACTGGTAATGGCAAAGGCAAATCGACCTCTGGGTTTGGCACCATAACTCGTGCAGTAGGCCACGGTAAGAAATGTGCAGTTGCTCAGTTTGTTAAAGGCACTTGGGATAACGGTGAGAAAAATGTCCTGCAAAAGCTAGATGTCGAGTTCCAAGTAATGGGTACTGGTTTTACGTGGGAAACACAAAATAAAGCGCAAGATATTGAAGCAGCACAACGCGTATGGAAAGAATGTAAACGCATGCTGGCTGACGAGTCGATTGATGTGATTTTGTTTGATGAGCTGACTTACATGGTGAGCTACGGCTACATTGAGCTAGATGAAGTCGTTGATGCGCTTAACAACCGTCCGAAGATGCAATCAGTGATCATTACAGGCCGTGGGGCGCACCGCACACTGACTGAAATGGCAGACACCGTATCAGAGGTACGTAATGTGAAGCACGCTTTCGAATCTGGTGTTAAAGCACTACAAGGCGTTGACTGGTAATCACCTTCAACCCGAGATCCCCGACTCGCCCCTCCCTCTCGAAGATGACGCCCACTAAGCTGTCATTCCCTAGAGGAGGGACGAGTGTCGTAGGGAATCTCTCTTGAGTATTATCGGTGCCAAAATAAAAAGCGCCATTCCTACAATAGGAATGGCGCTTTATTTTTTATATAGCGAGTAATCGTTAATTAAAGAAACCTTTCAATAAACCATCTACGGCTTCTTTGGTCTTCTCATCTTTAATCTTATCCGTTAGCTTGTTAACACCACGGTCGATCTCTTTCTGTGCTTTTTGCTTTAACACATCATCAAAAACGAGAGCGAATTTCGGGTCAGCCCATTGGCCAGTCACCTTAATTGGAATCGTGACATCTTTCAGATCATCAATCCCCTTACCGCCCTGACCTTCTAATGTGCCAACAATCGATGTTCTTACTAAGAAGTCTACCGTTTCATTAATGAAATTCGCTTTACCTTGGCCTGTAACGCGCAGTAGTGGTGATTGTGCCGACAAATCATTCGTTGAAACCCAACCTCTATCAACCTTAAGCGTCGCTTTCATCGCACTAAAGTCAGTCTTTTTAGCTTCATTTGTACTTTCAACTTTTTCGCCTTTGATCTTGGCGTAATTCTCACGAATCAGTTGTGCAACGTTGATACCGTTAACCGCACCATCTTCAAAGTTAATCACGATAGTACCAACTAAGTTCTTTTTGATTCCTGTTGGTGTAAGGCTCTTACCTTTCACATTCACATCGATATTACCTGTACCTTCAAGCATATCGTTACCAGCAACATCAACCAATAATGGCTGAACTTCCACACCTTTAATTCTCTTCTTAGCAGTGTAAGTCGCCGGTGTTTTACGAGCGTCTAATTTCGCTGTCGCAGAGATAGAACCTTGGTAAAGGTTTGACGTGAATGAAGTTAATTCAGCAACACCGCGGTTAAAAGAGAATGCCGTTTTAACATTCTGCATTTTTGCATTGTTTGCTTTGAACTTATCGATAGTGATATCACCTTTCACATCGAGCATTTTAAGAGCAGATAGGTCAGGTTCAACTTCTTTTGCTGGCACTGAGTTACCTGACTTCGACGTTGAGACACCAGCAGTATCAGAAGGCGCCATGCTCGTGGTTTCTGTTGAATTACCTAAACCTAAGAACTCGTCTAAATCAATGTTCGGGCTATGTAGCGAGAAACGAACCTTTGGTATGTCTGACAGAGTAACGTTGGCTTTACCGTCTAATGCAATAGAGTTAACTTGTAGCTTCTCTAACACAAAGCTCAAATGACTCTTCGTTAGATCAACGCTAAGATCAGACAACATGTCAACTTTCATTGGTGACTGAGGAAGCGTGTCACCCTTGAACGTAGAATCTGACGTTAACTTGTTCAGTGTCACTTTTGAAATGGCTTTATCAACCGTCAGCTCACCGCCACCTTTCAGGTCTAAATCTAGACCAGCAGCTTTACCAACCACAGCGTAAGTCAGTTGGTTAACCTTATCGAACTCAAACGTATCTAAACCAATCTTTGCCGATTCAATTGACGTCTCTGGGTCATTAAACTTAGCGTTTAGGTCGATGTTACGTAGTGCATAGCTTGCAAAGCCTTCAGCCAGTTTGAACTCTGCGCTACCGTTAGCTGAGAATTTTTGTTGGTTGTTCTCCCCAGACGCAGCGAAAGTTGCTGCAGTCCATGTGTCCACTGCGAACTCAGATAGATTCAAAGACACATCGTACAGCTTAGTGAAAGAACCGGCTTGCTTATCGTCCATTTCAAATAGTGCATTTGAAATCGTCACGCCCGCTAGGTTTATTGTCCAGCCTGATGCCTCTGCTGCACTTTGCTCTTGTGGCGCTTGTGCTGGCTCAGACGTTGAATCAGCAGCTGGCGCCGATGCATCGGATCCAGATGCTTGCGTCAGCGCATCAATATTTTTACGGCCATCTTTAAGCGTTTCTAAGTAGAATTCTGCGCCATCTAGAGTGATGTTACCGATCTCTAGTTGGTTACTAAATAGCGGAGTAACCGAAACATCAACGCCAACGGTATCAACCTTAAACAGATTCGGTTGGGTGAACCCTTCTGGGTTGCGTAATTCAGTTTGGCCAAGCTCGAAGCCAATAGATGGGAAGAATTGCCAGCTGATATCACCCTCGATAACTAGCTCAAGGCCGGTGTGCTTCTGGGCTTGTTCAACAATTAATGGCTTAAATTGGTTGGGATTCACTAACAGTACTAGTGCCATAATTGCCGCAACAACAATAAACACTGGCACAACTATGAAAATGAGTAGTTTCTTCATCCGCATATTCCTTGCTTAGATTCCAAAAGAAAGTGGCACTATAAAAGTGCCACTGATTCGGTAAAAAATAAAGCTAAGTGAGTCACTTAGACAAAACTTTTATTCAATTAAGACTTCAACAACTTCGCAATGTGCGCTTTCAGTACATCAATCGCGATACGGTTTTTACCACCACGAGGAACGATGATGTCTGCATGTTGTTTTGAAGGCTCGATAAACTGCATGAACATTGGACGTACTGTTTCTTGGTATTGCTTTAATACTGTATCCATTGTACGACCACGCTCTTCAACGTCGCGTTTAACACGGCGTAGTAGACAGATGTCTAGAGGTGTATCCATGAATACACTTGCGTGCATTAGGTTACGAAGACGTGGGTCTGTTAATAGCAGAATACCTTCTAAAATGATCACTTTCTTAGGGGTAAGTGTCGTCGTTTCAGAAGTACGTGTATGTTCTGTGTAGCTGTACTCAGGTACTTCTACAGCGTTACCGCTCATCAGCTGCTGTAAGTGCTCACATAACAGATCATGGTCCAGTGCATTTGGGTGATCGTAGTTAGTTTTAACACGCTCTTCCATACTCAAGTGGCTTTGGTCACTGTAATAGCAATCTTCCGTGATAACACCAATTTGATGGTCGCCTACTTTTTCGCGCAGCTCATTATAAATCGTACTAGCAATCAGACTTTTTCCTGAAGCTGAAGCGCCAGCGATACCTACGATGACACATTGATTATTATCAGACATTATTTTGCACCCGATATGGT
The DNA here is from genome assembly GCF_054968605.1 of Pseudoalteromonas sp. G5_S1_14_S5. Classification (NCBI taxonomy): domain Bacteria; kingdom Pseudomonadati; phylum Pseudomonadota; class Gammaproteobacteria; order Alteromonadales; family Pseudoalteromonadaceae; genus Pseudoalteromonas; species Pseudoalteromonas sp. G5_S1_14_S5. The sequence continues at coordinate 60,743 of NZ_JBQKUM010000017.1, forward strand.
TTGGTGGTGGGAATAGATAAACCGCCTGATTATAGGGGCTAAAGCACTGAGATTCTAGTCGCCATTTTAGCAAATTGATGATCTCAATACATTTACTTAAGATAATCGTTTGCTTTTAAAAAGCTTAACTACAACTGTTTGCAGTGACTGAATGATCGGCTCGCCGAAAACCAACAACTATTTATCTAATTCATCATTATTTATACAGTGTGAGAACAAACCTAACTATTCAACCATAGAAAAGTTGATCGCTTCTGGCCGCGCTTTACCCGTCCAAAACATTTTCGCCGCGACATTTTCAGCCAGCTCTAGGTAATGGTGTGTGTGCTCGCTGTCCGGGCGACGCGCTACCGTTGGGCAGCCCGCATCGATGTCTTCGCGAACATCAATATGCAGTGGGATTTGCGCTAAGATATCTAGGTAGAACTCTTCAGACATAGCCTCTGCACCACCTGCGCCAAAGATATGTTCTTTCTCACCACAGTGACTACATATATGGTAGCTCATGTTTTCAACTAAGCCTGCTACAGGCACACTCACTTTATCGAACATCGCGACCCCTTTACGTGCGTCTGCTAATGCTAGATCTTGAGGAGTAGTCACAACAACCGCACCGGTTACTGGAATTTGTTGAGATAGAGTTAACTGGATATCACCCGTGCCCGGTGGCATATCGATAACAAGGTAATCCAGCTCTGGCCATACCGTTTCATTCACAAGTTGACCGAGTGCTTTTGCCGCCATTGGACCACGCCATATAGCAGCGTCATCTTTCGATACAAGGTAGCCAATTGAATGAGTGAAAATACCGTGTGCTTCGATTGGCATCATCCACTTATTGTTTTGCACTTCTGGCTTCGCATCTAACTGCCCTAGCATCATAGGAACCGATGGGCCGTAGATGTCAGCATCCAACAAACCGACTTTTGAACCAGATTTAGATAAAGCCAACGCAAGGTTAACTGAAGTTGTTGATTTACCCACCCCGCCCTTGGCAGAAGTGACGGCAATAATATTCTTCACGCCTTTGAGTGGCGTTGAGACCGTCGTTTCAAGTGCCGACGGCTTGACCTTCACTTCAAATTGAAAAGCATTCACAAGCTTTTGTTCAATCTGAACATTAATCCAATTTTCAAGATCAACAGCCAGCTGATTCGCAGCGAAAGGCAAAGTAATAACAAACGATCCACGAGGATCAACAGAGACAATATTTTGGTGTAGCGCCCACTCTGGGATGAGGATTGGTGACTCAAACTCATTCAACCATGAACAGAAATCTTGCTTCGAAGTAAAGTTACGCATTGGGGCTCCTTTTTTTATTTATGCTATCACCCACGAGATGAAGACTGAACCCCTAAAAAACTAGGGGAATCCTTTGTCTGATACCTTGGCGTATCACACGTTATAAAGTAGTATTACCAATCAAATTTATACCTATCAAAAAAGCGAATTATTAAGTATGGCAACTGATCCAAGACAACTTTTGGTAACTTGTGCGCTTCCGTACGCAAACGGCTCTATTCACCTTGGCCATATGCTTGAGCATATCCAAGCTGATATCTGGGTTCGATACCAGCGTCTGCGTGGCAACACTGTAAACTTCATCTGTGCTGACGATGCTCACGGCACGCCAATTATGCTTAAAGCTCAACAGATGGGTATCACGCCAGAAGAGATGATCGCTGCTGTTAGTGAAGAGCACCAAAAAGACTTCGCTGGCTTTGATATCAGCTTTGATAACTACCACAGCACGCACAGCGAAGAGAACCGTGAACTGGCTTCTCACATCTACCTAGAACTTAAAAAGAACGGCTTCATTTCTAGCCGCACTATTTCTCAGCTTTTCGACCCTGAGAAAGAGATGTTCCTACCGGACCGTTTCGTAAAAGGTACTTGCCCTAAGTGTAAGTCAGAAGACCAGTACGGTGATAACTGTGATAACTGTGGTGAAACATACAGCCCAACTGAGCTAATCGAACCTAAGTCAGCAGTTTCTGGCGCAACGCCAGTAATGAAAGACTCTGAGCACTTCTTCTTCGACCTGCCTCAGTTCGAAAGCATGCTAAAAGAGTGGACACGTTCTGGCTCACTGCAAGCTGAAACAGCAAACAAAATGCAAGAGTGGTTTGAGTCTGGTCTACAGCAGTGGGACATCTCTCGTGATGCACCATACTTCGGCTTCGAGATCCCAGGCGAAAAAGACAAGTTCTTCTATGTATGGCTAGATGCACCAATCGGCTACATGGGCTCATTCAAAAACCTATGTGACAAGCGCGACGATCTAGACTTTAACGAATACTGGAAGAAAGACAGCACTGCTGAGCTTTACCACTTCATCGGTAAAGATATCGTTTACTTCCACAGCCTATTCTGGCCTGCAATGCTAGAAGGTTCTGGCTTCCGTAAACCAAACAACGTATTCGTACATGGCTACGTAACAGTAAACGGCGCTAAGATGTCGAAGTCTAAAGGCACATTCATCAAGGCAAGTACGTACCTAGACCACCTAGACCCTGAGTGTCTACGTTACTACTACGCTGCGAAACTAAACAGCCGTATCGACGACCTTGACCTTAACCTTGAAGACTTCACTCAACGTGTAAACGCTGACGTAGTAAACAAGATTGTAAACCTAGCTTCTCGTAACGCAGGTTTCATCACTAAGCGCTTCGAAGGCAAGCTATCTGCTGAATTTGCGGAACCAGAGCTATACAACGAATTCGTTGCAGCTGCTGAGCGTATCGGTGAGCTATACGAAACTCGTGAATTCAGCCGTGCTATCCGTGAGATCACTGCATTAGCAGATAAAGCAAACCAGTACATCGATGAAAAAGCACCTTGGGTTCTTGCAAAAGAAGAAGGTAAAGAGAAAGAGCTTCAAGAAGTTTCTTCAGTAGGTATCAACCTATTCCGCGTACTAATGGCTTACCTGAAACCAGTAATGCCAGAGCTTGCAGCTCGTACGGAAGCTTTCCTGAACGAAGAGCTAACGTGGGAAGGCGTTGCTACTCCACTAACTGATCACGAGATCACTAAGTTCAAAGCGCTATTTAGCCGTATTGATCCTAAGAAAGTGGAAGCGATGATTAAATCTTCTAAAGAAGATGCAGCAGCAGAAATGGCAGCTAAAGAGAAAGCGGAAGCTGAGAAAGAAAAAGCAAGCCAAACTGAGCTAGATAAAGAACCAATCGCGGAAGAGATTGAGTTTGACGCGTTCGCAGCCGTTGATATGCGTATTGCTCGTATCATCTCTTGTGAAGAAGTGCCAAAAGCGAACAAGCTACTGAAGTTCCAACTGGACATCGGTGGTGAGACTCGCCAAGTATTCTCTGGCATCAAGTCAGCATACAAACCTGAAGAGCTAGAAGGCAAGCTAACGGTTATGGTTGCAAACCTAAAACCTCGTAAGATGAAGTTTGGTATGTCTGAAGGCATGATCCTAGCAGCGGGCCCTGGCGGCAGCGACCTATGGATTCTTGAGCCACACGAAGGTGCTCAACCTGGTATGCGTGTAATGTAATTCTGACCTCTATCAGATAAAGCATTCACTGCCAAATCCCTGATGTCACTTAACTTGAAAGAGTTAATAAACATCGGGGATTTTTTATATCTACCGAAAACCGGCGTTCTCTGTTAGAGTCGCTGTCAACTATGCTAAGTAAAGTATCACAAGGTTAACGACAGCAATGTGCCGTTTGAAGCCACTTTACTCTCTATACCTTTTTAGGACAACTCTGTGACTCACAACGAAATCTTGCGTCGTATTCAACACGCACTAAATCTTAAGAACGCACAAATCATCAAAGCTATTGAGCAAGCAGATGTGACGGTTACCCACGAACAAGTGATTAACTGGCTAAAAGCGGATAACGATAAGTCATGCTCTAAAATGAAAGACAAAGAGTTAGCGGTATTCCTAAATGGCCTCATCAACCTTAAGCGCGGAAAAAAAGAAGGGGCTCAGCCAAAGCCTGAAATTACACTTACCAACAACATGATTTTCATGAAGCTACGTATTGCATTGAACATGAAAGCAGAAGATGTGCTCGATGTATTAGAAGTGGTGGGTATCAGCCTAAGCAAATACGAAATTGGTGCCTACTTCCGCAAACCTGAAAACAAAAACTACAAAGTGTGTGAAGACCAATTGCTTTGTGATTTCCTAAATGGTGTTCAGTTTACGAACCGCCCAGACTCAGAAGAGTTCGTAGGTTAAACAGCGAGCTACTAGCAAATTAAGCTGACTCTTGATAAATAAAAAGCGGCGAGATAATTGAATTATCTCGCCGCTTTTTTGATCTTACTTTAGAGACTGACTAAATTAACCCAAAAGATTAGCTGTCATCTTCCGTAAAGTTCGTTGGTAACGTCGTTTTCATTTCGTTCCAGATCTGTGCACTTGCGATACCGTAATTACGAATAACCAAAGGCAAGTTTTCACGTTGACCACCCTCACAGATAACAAGCAATTCTTTATAGAACTCCATCGCTAGGCGACGCGCTTCTGGATTTGAAAAGTAGTAGCTACCGATACGATCGTAAAGCTTACGAACGCCATTAAAGATCAGACCGTAAATTTGGTTACCTGAATGGAACGCTAAGCGTTGGAACAGCATGTAGTCGTAAAAGTTAAACGTCTTAGCAATTAAGATCGTCTGACGTTTTGCTTCGTCTTTCTCTGTCTCTTCTTTAACGGCTTGCTTGATCTTGTCTGCATACGGAGACGATTCTAGGAAATCATCCCATGTAGGTGCCGCAAGTAGCGCTTCACACGATTCAATCACGTTACTGATTGTACGCTCTGAAGCTTCTTTATTTGCTTTAAATGCATAGCGCATAAAAATAGGGCTTATGTTGGTACGAGCAGCTAGTAGGTCTTCTACCATTTTGCTTGCATTATCCACATCCAACGTCATTAACGTATCAAGAATATGAAGACCGGAAGTTTCCATAAACTGGTTAACTTTGGTTGGTTTACCGTGCTGGATAGTTAACCATCCATCACGAGCAAGACGCTGTAGTACTTCACGAAGCGTAGTACGTGTTACGCCAATTAGCTCAGAAAGCTCACGCTCTGCTGGCAAGATAGAACCTGGAGGGAAACGACCATTCCAAATACTTTCTATGATATACTTCTCTGCAAATCCTGCCGGGCTCTTCGCCTTAATGACCATCTACACTTCAATCCAATTAAATTATTTTCTTCTAATTCACTCATCATACCACTAGTAAAGGCGAGCGGAAACACCCTCAAAAATTTTACTCTCCCAAAACACTAATAGAGTTAAAACTCTAAAGGTCACATCATGTTTTCACCTAAGATTTGCCAAGCAAGTTTCTATAAATCACTATTTAAACAAAGTTTTAACACAGAAAATTTACTTTAAAATCAATGACATTAATCATATTTTCGAAGCCGTCAAATTACAACATTAAGTTGTAATAATCATATATAAACCGTCTTTATTCTGTAAATTTCAATCATTTCGCTGAAATATTGATTCTAGTCGGTTTTTATCACATTTTAAGTGGTATGCTTCCGCTACTTTGATCGCGTTTCTCACACAAAAAAGACGTATTTTAGGTGCTACAGGGCTTTTCCTGTTGACTAAATGTTATCTAAGAGTAAAGTTGCGCTCAAAATAAGCAGTGCTTGAGTCTCTAAGGGAGTGACTTGGCAAGACCACAGAACGTTACATGGAATGTAGTTTTTCTAAGTCACTGTTAGTTATAGCTTTTAACAATTTCTATAGCTCGATTCTCAAAATGTTGTATTGCTTGTCTATTCATAATCAACATAAAAGAGTATTAACATGCCGATGTCTCTCGGAAACGCTTTTATCAAGAATTTCCTTGGTAAAGCTCCTGATTGGTATAAACTTGCCATCATTTCCTTTTTAATCATCAACCCGTTTGTTTTCTTCCTAGTTGACCCATTTTTAGCGGGTTGGCTATTAGTGGTTGAGTTTATTTTCACCTTAGCTATGGCTCTCAAATGCTACCCTCTTCAACCGGGTGGTTTACTGGCAATTCAAGCCGTTGCAATCGGCATGACCAAACCTGAAATGGTTTATCATGAGCTCCAAGCAAACCTTCCAGTATTACTCTTATTAGTATTCATGGTTGCTGGCATTTACTTCATGAAAGAACTTCTCCTGTTCATTTTCACGAAGATACTGCTCGGCATTCGTTCTAAAATCATGCTTTCTGTTGCTTTCTGTGTGGCAGCAGCATTCCTATCGGCTTTCCTAGATGCACTGACTGTAATCGCGGTTGTGATCAGCGTGGCAGTGGGTTTCTATTCGATTTACCACAAAGTAGCATCAGGCAAAGGCTCTAACTCTGCACACGACCACACTCACGATGAAGAAATCTCTGAGCTAACTCGTGAAGACTTAGAAGACTACCGTGCTTTCTTACGTTCACTACTGATGCATGCTGGTGTAGGTACCGCGCTAGGTGGTGTAATGACTATGGTTGGTGAACCACAGAACTTAGTTATCGCTAAACAAGCAGGCTGGGAATTCGGTGAGTTCATCATTCGTATGCTTCCTGTAACGCTGCCTGTTTTCTTCTTCGGCATTCTAACCTGTGCTCTCGTAGAGAAATTCAAAGTATTTGGTTACGGCGCAAAACTGCCAAACAACGTTCGTCAAATCCTTGTCGAGTTCGATAACACACAAAAAGCGAGCCGTACGAAACAAGACGTAGCAAAACTTTGGGTTCAAAGTGCTATCGCAGTATGGCTAATTTTTGGCTTGGCACTTCACATTGCTGAAGTTGGTTTGATTGGTCTATCAGTTATCATTTTAGCGACTGCGTTTACTGGTGTAATCGAAGAACATTCTATGGGTAAAGCATTTGAAGAAGCGCTACCATTTACCGCGCTTCTTGCTGTTTTCTTCGCTGTTGTTGCAGTAATCATCGACCAAGCACTATTTAAGCCAGTAATCGATGCGGTACTTCACGTTGAAGATAAAGGCGTACAACTTGCCCTATTCTATGTAGCCAACGGTATTCTATCGATGGTTTCAGATAACGTGTTTGTAGGTACGGTTTACATCAACGAGGTGAAAACTGCATTGGTTGAAGGCATTATTAATCGTGACCAGTTCGACCTACTTGCTGTTGCTATCAACACAGGTACTAACCTACCTTCAGTGGCAACACCAAACGGCCAAGCTGCATTTCTGTTCCTATTGACGTCAGCACTTGCTCCGTTAATTCGACTGTCTTACGGTCGTATGGTAATCATGGCGCTGCCATACACTATTGTGCTAGCACTAGTTGGCCTTGCAGGCATCGTTTACTTTGTTGAACCGATGACAGCATGGTTCTATGACGCAGGTTGGATCAGTCAGCGTACAGTTGAAGCGGTTGCTCCAGTGATATCTGGTGGTCACTAAGCTACACACTGTGTAGCAAAGCACAAAATATGTAACTCACTAATCAAAAATATTAGTTGATTAGGAAACTTATCCAAGATAAAAAGCTCTGAGTATTCAGGGCTTTTTTATTTTTTAGACGGGATTTAATTCGTGAACTTTTTTGTAATGCTCAAAGACTTCTCTAAGGGACGTTTATCTTGGCTTTTACTGCTGGCTTTTGTTGTATTTTTTGAGGCATGCGCCCTTTTCTTCCAGCATGTAATGATGCTTGGCCCTTGTGTCATGTGTATTTATGAGCGTGTGGCAATGCTTGCTATTGGCGTCGCAGCAATCACAGGTGCCATTGCCCCTAACAACCCTCTATCGCGCTGGCTTGGCCTTGCTGGCTGGGGATGTGGTGCATACAAAGGTTTAACGCTGGCTTTAGAGCACGTTGATTACCAGTTCAACCCGTCTCCATTTGCGACCTGTGACTTGTTCGTAACCTTCCCTAGTTGGGCACCTCTAAACCAATGGGCCCCGTGGATGTTTGAAGCCTATGGCGACTGTAGTAAGGTAGTATGGCAGTTCTTGTCGCTTTCTATGCCTCAATGGCTTGTCATTATCTTTGCGGGCAACTTAGTAGCGGTCGGTTTCGTGGTAGTTTCTCAATTCGTTAAATCCAAAAACAACTAGTCACTCACGCTTTACAAAAACTAAAAAGTCGACCTTCGGGTCGACTTTTTGTTATCAGATCTTTCTTACGCTTTAGAGCGCAGAAAACGTTTAACTGTTCTTACCACAGCATTGCTTGAACTTTTTACCGCTTTCACACGGACAAGCATCGTTGCGACCGATATCTTTAAACGGATTCACGCTCTGAGACTTATTACCCAGCATGGCTTCATCAGCGGCCAATGCAACCTCAGAAATCATTAAGTCAACTTGACCAACAAGATCAGCAAGTTTCGGCGGGTTCTCTAGTCCAGCCGCAACCATTTGCTGCTGAGTCTGCTCTTCATCAATAGCAAGCATCAATGTCGTGAGCAAAGCTTGTAGCATGCGCAGTGTGCCATCAGCGACACTCACGGTTTGCCATTGTTCTTCAACGGTTGGCCACACCATCATGAAGCCTTCTGCGAAATCAGCGAACTGCTCGGTAAAGTCACCTTCAGAAAATACATCTATCAGTAAGTATTCACTACGTTGAATAAGATTGTGTTGGCGATTGATCTGTTCTGTCACGATTGCCACAAGCGCTTCACCGGCTTCTGGAGCAATGATCGCAAGCCACGCTTCAGGCTCTAACGGCTTAGTGGCTAGGTTAGAAGCAAGAATTGCCCCTTCAAGAAACTGCGGGGTAATGTCTGTAATTGATTCTGGTAGACTTAATAATTGATATGTCATGAAAGCTCTGGGTATTGGGATATTTTCACTATTATAACGCCATCACGTGCAATATGTCGCCTTTGACCCATAGAGCCTGTCTTGAGCT